>JAEVZT010000469.1 GCA_023392115.1 Chloroflexota bacterium | reverse complement strand
CTGACAACCACCTTAGTCCGCTGGTGGGCGAGGGCGGCGAGCACACTGAACTCGCGCAGTTCCGACGGGTAGCGCAGGGTCACTTCGCCGCCGTCGCGGTCGGCATGGCTGCGAGCGAACAGCGTCCGGTCGTCGACCCACACTTCGGCATCGATCGCCCGCGCCAGCTCGCGCAGGAACGCCAGATCGCTCTGGTTGACCTGCGCGATCACCTTGTGCTGCCCGCCGCTCACGTCGATGTCGGGCGTCAGGCTGTGATCGGACGCGATGCGGTTCATCACGTCGGCGGCGGTCATCGACTCAAATGAGCGCGTCCGCCGCGTCATCCTCAAATCCTGTAAGCGGTCTTCGGCGAGGACGGTGATCGTCGGCGAACCGCCTTCGGGGAATGCCGCTTCGAGCGCCGTGATCGCGCCCTGAAAGATCGTCTCGTTGCCCATGGCGACGGCGAACGGCGTGCCGAAATCGAGCGTTTCGCGGTCGAAGTAGCGGAAGCCGATCGAGCCGCCGGTCGCCCCCCAGTTGCCAAAGGTCGCCTCGCAGTGATACAGCCCGCTCGCGTCTTCTTCGACGCGCAAGCCGAGCAGCCCTTCGCTCAGGGCCTGCTGCTCCTGACCGTCGGTGCTGATAGTCGGGCGCGAGACGAGAATGCCGGTTGCCTCAACCATGGCTAGTGCGCTCTCCGTCTGAACTGGCGCTCACGCATCCGCTCGACGATGCGCTCCGTCTCGCGGACGTGCGCGCGCACCGGCGGTGGTTCGGCGTTCGGCGTCGTCGCCGGCGCTTCCGGCGGCGGTTGCGGGATGACCTCAAACTCGTTGATGATCACGGGCATCGTTTACGACCCTCCAAGCGTGAATGACGCGCTCGCGCCCCCTGTTGAGACGCGCGCGTTCATGTCGACCAACTGACCGGGCTGGAGCAGGCGCGGGTTTTCGATGTTGTTGGCACTGGCGATTGACTGCCAATCGGCTTTGCCCTGTATCGACGCCATGCCTTGAAGCGACATGCCGGCTTTCGCCTGCGCGAACGGCGTCGTCCCCGGCGGCTTCAACCCGCCCGGCGCTCCACCTCCCCCGGCGTTCGGCGCGAAGGCGAACTGGATCGTCTGCTGCGACAGGCTCAAGCTCAGGCTGGCGCGGAGCGGCACGCCGTCGGGCGAGAAGAATTCGAGCGACTCTTCGAGCGATTCCATGATGCCGTCGAACTGGAACGTGCCCCACAAGAAGCGCACCGCCGGCGGGACGAACTTAGTTTCGTCCTCCTCGGACGGCTGCGGCGTGATGAAGTAGGCGACTTTCTGCGTCAGGCGGCGCACGTCGCGCCGTTCCTCGTCGGTCGTCGCCAGCCCTTCGGGAAGCTCGCCGGTCACGTCGAACCACAGTTGGACGCTCAACTTGGTCGTGCCCTTGCCGACGAACTGCGTGCTCGACGTGCTCGTCTGGTCGCCCGACCCGCCGCTCGGCGGTGTGATCTGGTTGGCGAAGCTGACGCGCAGCGTTTCCGGGTTGAACTGGACAGTCACCGGGCTTGGACTGTCCGGCTTGTTGGTGGCGATGTTGCCGTTGGCGTCGAGTTCGTACAGCTTGGCGCGGGAGATGTTCGCCGTGTCTGCCATATCAGACTCCGAAAGACACGCCGGCGCTGATGCCCGCGCCGCCGATCGATACACTGGCGCTCAAGCCGAATCCGCCGCCTTCCGCCCCTTTGAGCGAGAGCGAGTCATAGGCGAGCTGGAATTCCTCGACGGCGATCACGCCGTCCTTGGCGTTGAGCGTCGGCGCTTTGAGCTTGACGGGCATACAGCGGCGCAGGACGAAGGTTGCCGCTTCCTGCTTGTCGGGTGTCAGCATGACCACCTGCGCGTCGGCGCGCAGGGCGGGGTTGCTCTGGACGCCGTTGAACCAGTTCCACAGGTCAAAGGTGGCGGTCATGCCGCGCCGCAGTGTCAGCGTGCCGTAACTGACCGGTCCCGCCAGCTTGATGTGGGTGGCGTTGTTACCGCCCTCGCGGATCGCTTTCGGCTCCATCGTCATCTCAAGCCCGTCGCACTCAGAGAAGGCGGCGTTGCAGACGCGTCGCGCCACGCCTTCGACCTCGATTTCAACCGAGAAGTTGAACGCCGTGAACGGGTAGCTCGCCTGACTGTTCTGGTTCGAGGTGTTGAAGTTGAGTTCGAACACGGTTAAATCTCCTCGGTCACAGAGCCGCGATCGCCGCTCTGCACAAGCCGGATGGTGACGAAGCGCATCGGCAGTGACGGCGCGACCTTGAGTTCGACGATGAAGCGCCCGTTGTCGATGTCGAGCGGCGTGCTGATAGTGTTCACCTGAAAAGCTGCCGCCGGACTCGCGCCGGCAAACGCGCCGCGCGCGAACATGAATTCCAGCCGCGACTCGAACGCCCGCCGCACCATGCGCCGGAACGTGCCGTCGAGCGGCTCGAAGACGTAGTTCGCGCCGAGCCGCAGCGCCAGACGGCGGAGCAGCATCAGCAGGCGGCGCACGTTGATCGAGCGCAGCGAGTCGTCAAGGCTGAGCGTGTCGGCGTTGAGCGCGACCGTGCCGAACGGCTCGGCGCGGACGAGGTTAATTCCTACGTCCTGCAAGTCGAGCCAGTAGGCTGAGTCAATCGGCGGCGTCAGGGCGATGATCCCGCGCATCGGCTCGTTGGCGGGCGCGACCCACGCGCCGCGTTCGATTGCTCGCCGCGCCATGATTCCACACGTCGATCCGTCGGGCGGGACGGTGCGCAGGCGTTCAGGCGCGTCTTCTTCGCTCATCACCAGCCAAGGGTGATAGAGCGCGCCGTAGCTGAGAGCATACGTTTCGCCGTAGCTCATCGGAGGCGTCAGCGCCAGTGGATCGAATGGGGCACTTGGCGAGAGCCCGGCAGGATGATCGCGCGTTTCCGGTTCGCGGTAATGCACCGGGAGCGCCAGCGTCGCGAACAGATCGCCGCGCGCCGCGCACATTCTGAGCAGCGCGCGCTGTACGTCAAGCAGCGTCCGCGCTGCTCCGGGATTCGGCTCGCTCGTGCGCCAGCCGGAACCCGCGCTCACCTGAACTGCTCTGCCGATCGACCAGTCGCTTGTGTTGATGCCGACCTGCGCGCGGACGTGATAGTAATAATCGCCGGGCGGTCGCCCGTAGATCGTGTGCG
>JAEVZT010000400.1 GCA_023392115.1 Chloroflexota bacterium | reverse complement strand
GTGAAGCACCTGCTGCGAGTCGTGGTAGGCGGTCAGAACGACGACCGCGACGAATGTGCCGTTAGATTTCAACTGGCGCGCGACTTGCAGCCCATTGATCGAGGGTAGGTTCACATCGAGCAAGACGACATCCGGTTGGAGACTTTCGGCAGCTTCGAGCGCCTGTTCGCCGTCAGCGCACTGTCCGACGACTCTGATGTCCGACTCGGAGTTTAACGCAATTTGCAGCCCATCACGAAACAGTGGATGGTCGTCAACGATCAAGACCGTGATCATATACGGAGCGCGGCGCTCGTGACGGGCAGTTGGGGCGTGGCGGCGTGAATGAATGTCCGTTGCAGAGCAGCGTGCCGCTCCTCCTTTCTCGTTGTCCTGTTTCTCTAGTACGTCGTGGATAGTGACCATGCTTACGTTTTTTAGAAGTATAACAGCGGAATCTGAACAAAATACACGCGCGAAACTTAAGAAACCTGAGCGGCTGCTGTTAGATGGAAACATTTCTCGCTATAATGTGCGCGATAACACGCGAGCGAGGTGATGTTTGATACGGGTGGAAAGGGACGGGCTGGTTTACTACCGCTTTGACGGCTGGTCAGCCCCGACACACGGCATATTCACGCGGCACGGCGGGACGAGCCGCCCGCCGTTTGACACGCTCAATCTAGGCGGCAATGTTGGCGACGATCCGAAAGCGGTTCGCGCCAATCATGAGCGGATGTATGCGGCGCTTGGCGTCGACGACGGCAAAGCCTGCACCGTCTGGCAGGTACACAGCGCCGACGTGGTGATCGCCAACGCGCCGGTGCGCGGTCGGCGCTGGCTGGCGCAGGCTGACGCGATGATGACTGATCGACCCAACGTTCCGCTGTCGATGCGCTTTGCTGACTGCACGCCGATCTTGTTTCATGACCCGACGCGCGGCGCGATCGCCATCGCTCACGCCGGATGGCGCGGCACGGTGCAGGGGATGGCGTCGAACGTCGTCCGCGCGATGGGGGTCGCCTATGGTTCGCGTCCGGCGGCCGTTCGAGCCGGAATCGGTCCGAGCATCGGTCCGCGCCGCTATCAGGTCGGCGAGGAAGTCGTCGAGGCGGTGCGGGCGCATTTCAGCACGACCGACGGCTTGATCCGCCGCGACCCTGCCGACGGGACGGCGTACCTCGACCTGTGGGCGGCGAACCGGCGTGACCTTGAACGCGCGGGCGTGACGCAGATCGAGGTCGCGGAGATATGTACCGCCGAGCATGTTGACGAGTTTTTCTCGCATCGCCAAGAGAAAGGAAAGACCGGGCGTTTCGGCGCGGTCATTTGCCTGTGAAGATTGCCGACAATATCCGCCGGGTACAAGACACGATCGCCGATGCATGCGCGCGGAGCGGGCGTGATCCCGCCGAAGTCACTCTGATCGCCGTCAGCAAGACGCACCCGCCGCAGATGATCCTCGAAGCGGCGCAGGCGGGCGTGCAACATTTCGGCGAAAACCGCGTAGAAGAGGCTGAATCGAAGATTCCTGTCGTCAACGCCGACGCGCCGATCCCGCTGACGTGGCATATGATCGGGCACATCCAGAGCCGCAAGGCGAAGGCTGTCCCGCCGCTGTTCAGCGTCGTCCATTCGGTCGATTCCGTCAAGCTGGCGGAAAGGCTGTCGCGCTTGGTTATCGAGCGCGGCGGCAGGCTCGACGCCTTGATCGAGGTCAACGTTTCCGGCGAGGCGAGCAAAGGCGGCGTTCAGGCGCATGGCTGGCAGACCGCCGGCGCGGTGCGCGATCAAGTGTGGGCGGCTGTCGAACAGATCTGCGCGCTGCCGGGACTGCGCGTGCGCGGCTTGATGACGATGGCGCCAATTGTCGATGACATGGAGTCTGCGCGCCCGGTGTTCGCCGATCTAGCGGCGCTGCGGCTGGCGCTCATTGGGGCGCTTGGCGTCGCGCTGCCCGACCTGAGCATGGGGATGACTGACGATTATCCGGTCGCGGTCGAGGAAGGCGCGACGATGGTGCGGATTGGACGAGCAATTTTTGGAGAACGTTAAAGGGGTGTAGGGTGATTATCATCTACTATGTGCTGATGCTGTTCCAGCTCGCCATTCTGGCGCGCGTGCTGTTGAGCTGGTTTCCGAACATTGACCGGGACAACCCGATTGTCCGCTTCCTCTATCAGGTCACCGAACCTGTCCTCAAGCCGGTGCGCGACCTGCTGCCGAACACGGCGGGCATTGACTTCAGCCCGCTGATCGTGCTGCTGATCATCAGCGTGTTGATTCGCTTCATTTTTTAGGGGGTACGCTGCGACCAGACAATTACCCCACCCCCGTCCCCTCCTCGATATTCGCGGCAACCGAAGGTCGCACAGGGGAGAAAGACGCGCCGCTTGCTCCCGCCCCTGAATTCGGGGGAGGGCTGGGGAGGGGGTTTTGTTCGAGCGACTTCTTCTGATGCGACGCATGCGCGGCTGACTTGTGCGTGAAACCGCCCCGTGATACTATGGGGTGAGGTTGTTTTAGCGTATGTGCTGCCTGCGTTAGAGAGATGGCTTATGGCTGGAAATCGCAAATTCGAAATTACCGATGCGCGCGGCGGCGCGGCGCTCAACATCCGCGTCGTCACGCAGGCAGAACGCGCGGAACTTGCCGCCATACAGGATGACGGCGTGCTGAAAATTCGCCTGACGGCTGCCTCTGCCGGCGATCCGCAGGCGAATAAGGAACTGCTCGAGTTCCTCTCCGCATGGCTTGGCATTTCGGTCAATCACCTGAACATTGTCGCCGGGGAAAGTGGGCGCGAGAAGATCGTCAGCATCGAAGGCATGACGGGCGCTCAAGTTGAGGAAGTGATCAAGAACCCACGTGCGTAACCTGCTGCTGCCCCTGCTGCTGATCGTCTCGATCGCCGCGTGCGCGCCCGCCGCGGACGGCATGCCCGCGCCAACCGCGTCGCTGATCCCGCCGACGGCATCCCTCACACCGTCGATCGTGCCGCCGACGCTCACACCCATTCCCGGCACGCTGACCGCGCCGGATGAGGTCGTCCAGCCGACGCCTAGCGCCGGGACTTCAGCGCCGGAAACCCCCCGCCAAATCTTGATCGGCGACACGCTGCTGGCACAGGACGCGATCGCCGCCGAACTGGTCGGCATGGCGCAGCGCGACGTTGCCGAGGCGCTCGACCTGCCGACGCGGCGCGTCCGCGTCGTCGACGTGCGTCCGGTCGTCTGGACGGACACCAGCCTCAACTGCCCGCTGCCCGATCAGGTGGTCACGGCGAGCGAAATCGACGGCTACCGCATCGTACTCGAAGCCGCCGATCAGGAATACCTGTTCCATACCGACGTCGATCGGGTCGTCCCGTGTAATCCGGTCAACGAACAGCTTCCCCCTGATGTATTCCCCACTGAGGAAGCGACAGAGGAAGCAGGGTAATGCCTCACACCGCCGGCAGCGGCAGCGGCTCGCCGATCTGCAATTGGAGCAGCGCCAGCGCGCGGTGCGCCGCCGCGCGGACTTCCTCACGCCCGTCGCGCAGCGCCGCATACAGCGCGCGCGCGGCGCTCGTCACGCCCAACTGACCGAGATTGACCGCCGCCAACGCGCGGATCGGCGCCTCGCCATCCTGCAAAGCGCGCAGGAGCATTTGCTCGCCGCCTTCGCCGGGGGGAGCCTGCTCGCCGAAACTGG
>JAEVZT010000304.1 GCA_023392115.1 Chloroflexota bacterium | reverse complement strand
CCCGCGGGGGGCGGGGGCGGTAATGGGGGGGGGAAGCGCCCGCGCCGGCGCGTGAAACGCGAGCGGCGAGCACTCGGCGCGTTCGGCGGCTTTGTGCGCTCGATCCTGATCGTCGTCGTGGCAGCAGGCTTGATGGCGACGATCTTCACATGGTGGACGCCGAACGCCTTCATCGCCGACGACGTGCGTACCGGCTTGAGCATCGCCATTGCCACCAGCGCCGCCACGCCGATCCCGACGCACCTGCCGACGCCGAACTGGGCGCGGCGGATTGGTGTCGTCGCCGGTCATCGTGGACCGGAGAACGATCCGGGCGCGGTCTGTTCCGACGGCTTGACCGAAGCCGAGATCAATTTCGACGTGGCGCAGCGCGTCGTGCAGATGCTGCGCGGCTTGGGTTATACCGTCGATCTGCTCGACGAATTTGACCCGCGCCTCGACGGTTATCAAGCGGCGGCGCTGGTGTCGATTCACTCGAACACGTGCCAGCCGTTCGGCGGCGAAGTCGTCTCCGGCTACCTGATCGCCGCGCCAGAAGCGCGCGTGTCGGCGCGCGGCAGCGACGACATCCTCGTCGAATGCATCGCCGGGACATATGCCGAAGCGACCGGGCTTGAGCGGCATCCCGGCGTGACCATCGACATGAGCGATTACCACACCTTCCGCGAGATTCACGCGCTGACCCCGGCGGCGATCATCGAGCTTGGCTTCATGCTGGCAGACCGCGAGCTGCTGACCGAGCGCCGCGAAGACCTCGCCAAAGCGATTACCGACGGTGTGCGTTGTTATCTTGAACCACGTGTCTAGGCTTTCCTGCAGTTGCAAAGGGTACTGGAGTAAACATGGGTAAGCAGCTAGTTATGTATTCGCGCTCGTCGTCGTGCCCGTTCGTCACGCTGGCGAAGCGCGTCCTGAGCGATCACGCGCTGGGGTATCGGGAAATCTACATCGACCAAGACGACGCGGCGCGTCAGCGCGTCCTCAACTGGACGGGTTTTCTGTCCGTGCCGACGATCGTCGTCGTCGACGAGGGCGAAGACGTGCCGGGTGAAGAACCCGCGCCGCTGGCGCGTGGCGCAAGCCCCCGTGGCATCGATCGCGGCATCATGATCACCGAGCCCAGCATCGCCGACCTGACGAAATGGCTCGAAAAACACGGTTTCATCAACCCGGTTGAGGCGCAGCCGCGCTAAAAAGCGGCATAGGCAAAGCATCGCGATTCTGCTAAAATGACGCCTGTGCCGGGAGAGGTCGCATAGTGGCCTAGTGCGCTCGCTTGGAAAGCGAGTAGGTGTAACAGCCTCGCGGGTTCGAATCCCGCCCTCTCCGCAGAACTAAAACGCGCCGTTGATGGCGCGTTTTTTTGTCTGACCCCACCCCCAGCCCCTCCCCGAATTCGGAGAGGGGAGAAAACCCAAGCCGTTCTTAGCCCCTCGCCCCTGAATTCGGGGGAGAGGGGTTTGGGGAGAGGGGGTCAATTTCTACCCCGCCTCGCCCTGCCGAGGGCGGCGCGTCCGGTCTGCCCGTTGACGAGCGCCGTCCGCACGTCGCCGTCGCGCTCATAAAGCGTGGCGATCCACACGGGCATTAGTATCAGCGTGAAGGTCATTTGCGCCACCGACGCGAACGCCGTCACCTTGATCTCGCCCGACTGCCGCTCATAACGTCCGCGCACCGTCCGCGTGATCTGGCTGCGCGCGTCGAGCGATGCCGCGTCGAAATCGACGTCATACAGCGCCGCCGGGTAGCGCGCCAGCAAGCGCGGATCGTAGGCGGTCGCTTCGCTCAGGTCGAAGCTGCCTATCGCATCCACCAGCGGAGAGGGCAGCGACTTCACCGCCGCGATCTGCACGCCGGTCATGCCGTCCTGAAAGCGGACGTTCTGGTACGGCTGAATTCGCCGCGCCTGCGGGCTGTTGGACGGCGCGCGGCTGTCGGTCGTCGTCTGCGACACCTCGATCAGCGCGTCGAAGACCCAGAACGGGACGAATAAGCCCTCGATGTTCGCCTGCGCGATGCGGTTGTCGCCGAGCAGCCCGGCGATTCGCTCGCTCAGGTTGTCGAGCTTATCGGCGATCGCGGCTTTCGCTTCGTCCTCGCCGACGCTGAACGGGATCAACTGTTCGGGCTTCTCGAACGTCTTGAGCGCATCCTCGACGATGACGTGATTTGAGCCGCAGAACGGGCAGCGCTGTGACAGCCGCTCCGCCGGAATCGTCCGTTCAGCGCCGCACGCGCTGCAGTGGAGCAGCCTCGCGCCGATCACCCACTTAACCGCCTGCGCCCGTCGCTTGAGCAGCGCCATGCCGAGCACGTTTCCCGTCGACTCGCTGCGCGGCGTTTCGATTGTGGCGGTGTAGCCGCAGAAGCGGCAGACGACGCGGTTGGTCACCTCGTCAACCGTCAGATCGCCGCCGCACACCGGGCAGCGCAGGGCGCGTGCCGTGACGCGCACCGGCGCATCGACGGCGCGGCGTTCGGGATCATCGGCGCGGTAGGTGCGTTCGGCTTCTTCGGGCGTCAGTTCGCCGTTGAGGATCATCAACATGCGGATCGCGTCGAGATTGCCCGGGTCGCGGGCGAGGGCTTCGCTCAGGTGCTCGCGCTTGACCTGCTCATCCCCGCTCAGGCGGGCGATCCAGACGTGCGCGTCGGTGAAGTCGGGCTGAATATCGACGACATCGTGCAGATAATTAAGCGCGTCGGCGTTTTGCCCGCGCCGGGCGTGCGCGCGCGCCGACTCGAACAGCGACAGCGCGCGCGGGTGCAGATTCCCGCGAAAGCGGATCACAGCGGCGGACGGTTCTTCCCGCCCGCGCAGACGCGCCGCCGCTTCGTCAAGCGTTTCAGGCAGCCTGCGCCCGCAGTTGGCGCAGACGTAGAATCCGTCGGCGGCGTCGAGGGACATCGTGCCGCCGCAGGTGGGGCAGGGTTTGGTCGTCATCGGCATGCTCCCGCGCTGTGATGTACTTACATCCTAACGCAGGGAGACGCGCGGGGGCATTAACTTTGGCAATTATCCCCTCACGACAGGTATCACTTGTGACGGACCCGGTAGCGAATGTGGGTGGCTTCCGGCGTATCGATAACGCGGACGATCTCCAATTCGATGCGCGATGGCAGCACCTCGAACAAGCGACGGCCACCACCGAACAGCACCGGGATTTGATGGATTTGCAGCTCATCCATTACTCCCGCCTCGAGCGCACGCTGCGCCGTGTACGCGCCATGTACCAACACGTTTTTATCCCCGGCAGCAGCCTTTGCCTGTGCCATCGCACTGGCGATCCCATCGGTGACGTAGGTCACCAATGGATAGTTCGCCACCGAAAGATCGGGCGGACGATGACTAACGACGAAAATCGGGACACCGTGATGATTTCCGCCCCAATGATCGACCTGCTCCACAGTACGTCGACCGGCAAGCACTGCGCCCGTCGCATTGCCTTCGTCTATGAAGTGCGCCCCCCAGCCGGTTCCCGTCGTGTTGGGAGGTGATGCTTCGAATCCGTACCACTCGTGCAGACGCATAAAACCGTCGCCACCGGGGTTGCCCGGCGTGTCATTGGGACCTGCGATGTACCCATCAACGGACATTGACATGTAGAGTACTGATGCGGGCATCTTAGCCTCCTGAGGTAGAACACTACGCACGTACTTGACCTCGGATGGTACAGAGTTGGAATGCATGTAACTTGTAAAAATTCACTCAATGTGAAGACTCCCGCCAGCAAGTATCCGGTGTATAAGCCCGGTGATACCTGTCGTGAGGGATAATCACCTTAACTATTCCATCTCGCCTAAGAACGCCTCGACCGCCGAGCGCGTTGGCAGCGCCGGGATAGCGCCGCGCCGGGTGGTCGTCATCGCGCCGACGGCGTTGGCGAAGCGCAGCTTCTGCACCAGCGCGGATTCGTCTGTCGTGAAGTCGCTTTCCAGCAGCCCGACGAGCAGTCCGGCGACGAAGCCATCGCCCGCGCCGGTCGTGTCGACGGCGGTGACGCGGAAACCCGGCGCGTCGATTTGCCCGCCGCGCGTGTAGAGCGTCGCCCCGCCCGCGCCGTGCGTGACGACAATCAGGCGCATGTCCGGTCGCCACAGCGGATCGACGCTGCTGCCGCCGGTCAGAAATTCGAGTTCCTCGTCGCTCACCTTGACGAGATGGGCGTAATCAAGCCCCGCCAGCATTCCGGCGCGGGCAGCGTCCTCATCACTCCACAGCGACAGGCGCAGGTTCGGATCGTAAGATACGAACAGCCCGCGCGACCGGGCGTAATCGACCGCCGCCAGCGTTGCCGACCGGCTCGGCTCGCCGATCATCGTGATCGAGCCGTAGTGGAAGATGCGCGCGGTATCGATCACGTCGAGAGCAACGTCCTCGGGGCGCATGAGCATGTCGGCGCTCGGGTGGCGGTAAAAGACGAACGAGCGCTCGCCGTCGGCACGCAGCGACACGAACGCCAGCGTCGTTCGCGCGTCCGCTGAGAAGCGCAGCCCGCGCGTGTCGACGCCTTCCGCCCGCAGCACGCCGTCGAGGTAATGCCCGAACGGGTCGTCGCCGACC
>JAEVZT010000174.1 GCA_023392115.1 Chloroflexota bacterium | reverse complement strand
TGACGTGCGGCGGCATCGCGCCGCGCCAGATCACGCCCGATACGGTCAACGAGCTGTGTACGGGCATCATGACGTTCTGGGAAGCGTGGCCCATCTCGATTCTGCTCAGCGCGCTGGCGGGCATTTTGCTCGGCATCCCGATTCTGCGCCTGCGTGGCGACTATCTGGCGATTGTTACGCTCGGCTTCGGCGAAATTATCCGGCTGCTGGTGCGCTTCGACGACTTCAAGGACTTGCTCGGCGCGGCGCAGGGCGTCAACAACATCCCGCGCCCGATCCTCGACTTGAGTTCGATCAACCCCGGCTGGGTGTTCCCGCTGACGAGCGAAAGCGGCATCTATTATCTCGTGCTGGTGGGAATCGTCATCGTCGCGCTGATCTCGTCGCGGCTTGCGAATTCTCGGCTCGGGCGCTCGTGGATGGCGATGCGCGCCGACGAAGACGTCGCGCAGGCGATGGGCGTCAACCTGACGCGGACGAAGCTGCTGGCGTTCGCGATCGGCGCGTCGTTCGCGGGTATGGGCGGCGCTGTCGCCGGGACGCGGCTCTACGGGGCGTACCCCGACAGTTTCACCATTCTCGTGTCGATCAACGTCCTCAGCCTGATCATTATCGGCGGGCTCGGCTCGATCCCCGGCGTGATCGTCGGGTCGCTGGTGCTGGTCGGTCTGCCCGAAGTCCTGCGCGAGCTGTCCGACTACCGCCTGCTGGCGTTCGGGTCGCTGCTGGTGGTCGCCATGCTCCTCAAACCGCAGGGGCTGATCCCGCCAACAATTCGGCAGCTCACAGAAGTCGCGCGAGAGCACGGGCAGTACTTTAAGAGGAAAGTCACATGAGCGAACTGCTGCTAGACGTCCGCCAGTTAGTCAAGCGATTTGGGGGTCTGACCGCCGTCCGCCAAGTGGATCTGCAAATCCCACCGCAGACGATCGCCAGCTTGATCGGTCCGAACGGCGCGGGCAAGACGACATTTTTCAACTGCATCACCGGCTTCTACACGCCCGAAGAAGGGCAGGTGATCTTCAACGGGCGCGACATCACCGGCTACCGCCCCGACCGGATCATGCGGGCACACATCGCGCGGACATACCAGAATATCCGCCTGTTCGCCAACATGACGACGCTCGAAAACGTTCTCGTCGGCATGCACTGTCGATTGAAAGCCGACCCGATCTCGTCGATCATCCGCTTTCCGTGGACGCGGCGCGAAGAGTACCGCGCCATTGACCGCGCCCTCGAACTGCTCGACTACGTTGGTCTGCCGGACATCGGCGATGTGCTGTCGCAGAACCTGCCCTACGGCTTCCAGCGCCGTCTGGAGATCGCGCGGGCGCTGGCGTCCGACCCGCTGCTGCTGCTGCTCGACGAGCCGACGGCGGGCATGAATCCGCAGGAAACCGAAGAGATGATCGTGCTCATTCGCCGGCTGCGCGACGAGCGCGGCTTGACGATTTTCCTGATCGAGCACGACATGAAGCTCGTCATGAGCATTTCCGATCAGGTGACCGTCATGGATTACGGGCAGAAGATCGCCGAGGGGACGCCGGCGCAGGTGCAGCGCGACCCGAAGGTCATCGAAGCGTATCTCGGCAGCGCGCCAGTTGAAGACGAACCTGTTACGAGGGACGACCGTGAGCCTGCTTGAAGTTCATGACATTCACACCTATTACGGCAGCATCTACGCGCTGAAGGGGATTTCGCTGCACGTCGACGCGGGCGAAATCGTCACGCTGATCGGCGCGAATGGCGCGGGCAAGACGACGACCCTCAACACGATCAGCGGCATTGTGCGGGCGCGCGAGGGTAAGGTCATGCTCGACGGCGAGGACATCACCAACATGCCCGCGCACGAGATCGTCAAGCGCGGCGTCATCCAGTCGCCGGAAGGACGCAAGATCTTCACGCGGCTGACGGTGCGCGAGAACCTCGAAATGGGCGCGTTTGCCCGCAGCGACACGGCGGGCATCCAACGTGACATGGAGTACGTCTTCGAGCGTTTTCCGCGCCTGAAGGAACGCGAAAAGCAGCTTGGCGGGACGCTGTCGGGCGGTGAACAGCAGATGCTCGCCATCGGGCGTGCGCTGATGGCGCGTCCGCGCATCTTGCTCCTCGACGAGCCGTCGATGGGGCTAGCGCCGCTGCTGGTGCGCGAAATCTTCAACGTCATCACATATCTCAACACCGAAGAAAAGACGACGATCCTGCTGGTCGAGCAGAACGCGCAGATGGCGCTTGGCGTGGCGCATCGCGGCTACGTGCTTCAGTCATGCTTCATCACGCACGCCGACACGTGCGAGAACTTGCGCGAAGACAAGACGGTGATCGAGGCGTACCTCGGCGGCTGATGCCTAAGGCTTCACCAAGCCATATCAAAACAGCTCACCGTCGGGAAGCGTCCGACGGTGAGCTGTTCGATTTTACTGTCAACTGTCTACTGTAAACTGTTCACTTTCTTCCTAATCACTGCTTCCGCCGCCCATAATACGCAGCAGGAACAGGAAGATGTTGATGAAGTTCAGGTAGAGCGAGAGCGCGGCGAAGATGGCGACTTTCGCGGCGACCGACCCGTCCGCCTGCACTTCGGGAACAGCAGCCATGCGCTTGATGTTCTGCGTATCGTAGGCGGTCAAGCCCATGAAGATCAGCACGCCGACGATGCTCAGCAGGAAGTTGATCATGCTGCTGCCGATGAACATGTTGACGACCAGCGCGATGATCACGCCGACCAAGCCGAGGACAAGCAGGCTGCCGATGCGGGTCAGGTCAACGTCGGTCGTGAAGCCGACGATCGACATGACGCCGAACAGGATGGCGGTCGTGCCGAAAGCGGCGACCAGCGAGCCGATGTCGAAGACGAGGAACAACAGCGACAGCGTAAACCCGAGCGTCGCGGCGTAAGCGAGGAACAAGAGCGCCGCCAGCGCGGGCGAGAGGCGCTGCATCAGCGCGCCTAGGATCACGACCCGCGCGATCTGGACGATGAACGACCCAAAACCCACGCCCGTATTTGTTCGAATTTCGAGCATCGCCGGGCTGCTGACGGTGAAAGCGGCGACCGCTGTCGTTACGATCAAGCCGATCAGCATCCACGCGTAGACCCACGTCAGCAGCGGCTTGACTTCCGCATAAGTTTGCGTTGTGGGAACAGCGCGACTCTTATTAAATAGCTCCGAATATGCCATCGATTCTCCTCAATGCTTACTATAGATGGGTGTTTGCGTTATTTTTACCGTATCTCTTATTGTAAACCAAAAACCCCTGAAATAACGCGATTTCAGGGGAGATAGCCACGATTTTGTGCCGCGTGAGGCTTATTTCAGCGAGTTCAGCCCTGCAAACAGCCGCTGGGCAGCGCCGCGCGTTGTTTCGGGCGGCAGCGCGTAGGAGAAGCGAATCCAGTTCGCGCCCGCGTCGGAGAAGTACACGCCGGGCACGACGGCGATGCCGTAGTTCTCGCCCAAGTAAGTCAGCAGCCCTTCCGAGTCGCCAAGCCCGCCCGCCTCGATGAACGGCGTGCAGTCGATGAAGGCGTAGTAGCCGTCGCCCATGATGAAGCGCGCGTTTTCGGCGGTCAGCGCTTCGCGCAGGACGCGGCGGCTCTCGCGCGTTGGCTCGATGATCGACGCGGCGGCTTTCTCAAACCCCATCTCATAGGCGGCGATGGCGACCGCCTGTCCGAAATAGCTCGGGATGACGCCGTGCGACGACTGGCTGGTGATGTGCTTGACTACGCCTTTCCCCGCCAGCAGGTGCGCGCTGCGGACGTTCGACGCGCCGAGGCTCTTGGTCAGCCCGTCGAGGATGATCAGCCGTTCGCGCTCTTCGGGCGTGAAGGCTTGGAGCAGGGCGTTGATGTCCGAGTGCCCGCCGTCGGTGACCCAGTGATAAATCCAGTCGAAGAGGACGAAGGGCACCCCCGCTTCGAGCGCCGCCTTCGCCAGTTCGATCTGCTCGGCGATCGGCAGCGTCCGCCCGGTCGGGTTGTCCGGCGACGTGATGACGATTCCGGCGATCTTGCGTCCATCGCGCGCGGCGTAGTCGACGCAGGCGCGGATCGCTTCGGGCGTGTAGCGCCAGCCGTCCTCCGGTTGACCGGGGGCGAGGATCACGTTCAAGCCGACGGCGTAGGGTCCCCAGTTGTAGGTGATCCACGGGACGCGCGAGACGATCAGCGCGCTGCCGATCGCCTGCGTGCCGAGCGCGATCATCGCGCTGTACGCCTTCTGCAAGCCGTCGCGCCCGCCCTGCACGGCAACGATGTTTTCAGCAGTCCAGCCCGAGGCGGCGTCAAGCCCCCAGTAGTTTTCGGCGGCGGCTTTGCGGAACTGCACGGTTCCCCACGGCTGATCGTAGGCGCTGCCGTGCTCAAGCTGGAGCTGGAGCGCCCGCTCGTAAATTTCGCGTGGAACGCCGGGGAGACTCGCGCCGCCGTCGCCCTGCGAGGCATCGAAGGTGACGGCGTCAGCGCCGTTCTTGGCGCGGTAGGCTTTAAGCGCGTCACGGATCAGGAACATGCGCGACGGCGGAATGTCCATCATCTGCGCCGGATAGCCGTTCACCGGAATCCGGTATTCTCCCGACATGACGAACTGCGGCGTCTCTAAACTGGACATAACAGGCTCGTGTGCGACCAAGTTTTCTTCTCCAATCTCATTATTCACGAATTCTAAAAAAAACAAAAACACCCCGGTGCGGGGTGTCATTGGTTTTCGATATGCTTGCGCACGACCAGAACCCCGCCTAGATCGGTGGAAGGCGATCAGTATTGGTCATGGTCATGAGGGTGCTGTAAAGCACGGTGCGCTTCCTGCGTAATGTTCTTAAGCTGTGACTAATTGTGCTATTTTAACAAAGTCGAGTCAATGTGCAAGGCGGTTGAAGGTTTTACGGTTTGGCATGTGCAAAGTGCCAAGAAGGAAGTCGAAAGTGATGAGTGATGAGAAGTGCTGAGTACCGAGTGCTGAGTGCTGAGAAAAGAGAAAAAGCGTAGTGGGTCAGCGTTAACC
>JAEVZT010000272.1 GCA_023392115.1 Chloroflexota bacterium | reverse complement strand
CGTGAGGGGTGTCGGCTGTTGGGTCGGCGATCGTCCGTGCGGGCGCCATGCTAGATGAGCTTCTGGTAGCGTGCTTCGGAAAGGACTTGGAAGAATTTGTCAAAGTCCGTCACTCCCTTTTCTTTGTGCAGCTTCTCGAAGATGCGCGCCCGCCGCTTGACCTGATCGTAGACTTCCTTGCGCCGGTGAGGGGGAATGCCGCGCTTGATGGCGATTACCTGTTCGAGCAGGTAGCTGTTCATGTAGCCGGGAAACTCGAACTTGTCGATCGCCGGGTTCCAGCGGAACGCTTCGAGAAACGAGAAGCTCTCGGTCGCCGGGTCATAGCCGATGATTTCGTTGACGCTCAGCACGCGGCGAGCTGATTTTCCGTCTGCCAGCCGCACCGCCGCCTGAATGACGACGAGGTTTAGGTTGTCGATGTACGTCTTGGGGATATTGATCGGGTCGCCGGTCAAACGCTGGATCAGCTTTTCGACCGACGAGGCGTGAAACGTTGACATGACGCCGTGACCGGTCTGCATCGCCTGAAACGCGACAACCGCTTCGACGGCGCGGATTTCGCCGACGATGATGTGATCGGGGCGCTGGCGCAGGGCAGCGCGAAGCAGTTCAAACATGCCGACGTCGCCGCCTTTCTTCTCGGCGCTGCTCGGTCGCGTGACTTCCTGAATCCAGTTCTTGTGCGGCACGTAGACTTCGGGCGTGTCCTCAATCGTGATGATCTTGGCTTCCGGGCGCAGGAACGTGTTAATCGCGTTGAGCAGCGTCGTCTTGCCGGACGCGGTCGCGCCGACGACGAACAGATTCATGCCTTCCTCGAGCATCAGCGACAGGTACGCCGCCATCATGTAATTCAGGCTGCCGAACTCGATCAATTCGAGAACGCTGGTTGGCGTGCCGCTGAACTTACGGATGGTGAAGTTGCTGCCGCGCTTGGAAATTTCGCGCCCGTAGACGATGTTGATACGCGAGCCATCGGGCAGCACCGCGTCGACAAGCGGGTTGCGCACGGTGACAGGGTTCTTGATCCACTCGCCCAGCCAGACGGCGAACTCGTCGAGGTCGTCAAAGTCGTTGAAGGCAATCGACGATTGAAGGCTGCGAAAGATTTTGTGCTCGATGAAAATGTGCCCGACGCCGCTGCAGCTGATATCTTCGATGAAGTTGTCAAGCAAGAGCGGTTGAAGCACGCCCAAGCCCACCTTATCGCGCAGGACGCGATACTGCACCGCTTCCAGTTCGGCGGGCGAAATCAGCACCTTATCCGGCTTGCTCTTGCCATTGGCAGGGCGCGTCGTCGTGTAGAAATTGTCGATCAACTGCAACAGCAGCGACTTCTTCTCTTCTTTGTCTTCAAGCCGCCCGATTTCCTCTGCCCACAGCACCAACCGTTCTTCAAGCTCAGGCATCAGGTGGTCGATCGGAACCACAACGGTCGGCTCAATCGAAATGTAGTTGTCGCGCCCGCCGTTGGCATCTGGGTAGATGTGGACGAACAGCCCTTCCTTGATCGGGTAGATCAGATTGCGCACCGGAAGCTGGCTCATGCTGCGCGTCGGCTTGGCATAGAACGCCGGCACGCCGATCTCGTCAAGGGGTACGTGTTGGAGATAGCCGGTCAGGAAAGTTGACTGTTCACACGCCTTGCGCAGCTCAGGCGACACCATCGCCAGCAGTTTGTCGCGCGGCGTGAGTTCTTCAGGTTTGAACGGGAACGGTAGAATTGACTGCGCCATCGATAACTGCCTCTCTGCCTAGCCGCGCGCCTTGCTGATCGGGATGACGCGCATCCCCCAGCCCGGTTCGACCTCAAAGCCGACGACCGCGCCGGTAACGCTGCCCGCGCCGCGAATCTTGACGACTTCCAGCGTCTTGATCAGCCGCTGCCCGTCCTTCTCCGAGCGCACGATCACATGCGCGTCGCACATCGATCGCAGGGGGCTTATCAGGTCGGGATTGACGGAATTGGCGTGCAGCGTGATCAGCAGCGTCATGCCTTCGGCGCAAAGCCGCTTGCAGGCTTCAAAGAATTGAAGGATTGCCGCGTCTGAACGCGCATGAGCAATGGCTGCCGTGAACGAGTCGATCGCAATCAAATCGGGCTTGGCGCTCTCGACGTACTGGCGCATCGCAGTGAGGAGCGCCACCGGCGCAGCTTCGCCCAACCGCGCCAGCTCCATTGGGTAGACGCGCAGGCGGCTGAGGAGCAGATAATCAAGCACGTCTAGGTCGATGCTCTCCATCTGCGTCAGCAGGCTCTTTACCGTGTTTTCGCTCGTGAAGAATGTCGCTCGCAGCCCTGACTGGAGCGCGCCCCATGTGATCTGCTGTGCCAGCACCGACTTCCCCGCTCCGGAGCTGCCCTCGATCAGCAGCAGCGAGCCGACCGGCAGTCCACCGCCGAGCTTCGAATCCAGCTCAGGGTTACCCGACGACACGACAGCGCGCGCGCTTCCGGCAGCTTCCGGCGCGTCAGTTCCAGTCGATTTCGCGGCGTCGGCGACAGATTGAGTCATTAGGAGTCTCCGCCTTCCGGTTCCGGTGCGATCACGGTGAGGGTGAAGGTCATTGGCAGCAGCGTCGTTTCGCCGTCCGACACGGTGAACTGGAACTGATCGCTTCCAGTGCCGATGTGCGTGTACGTCACACTGCCGCTGTCGACGTCCGCCTGCGTGAACGTCGCGTGACTCAGCGTTCCCTGTGTCGGCGGGATAACGACCGTGTAGATCAGTTGCTCGGCTGGATCGTCGGGATCGCTGCTGGCGAGCGCGCCGGCTGAGATCGCCGCGGTTTCACCTGCCGCGAGCGTCAAGCCGCCGTTGGCGACGACGGTCGGCGGGACGCTGGCGGTCAGCGTGAACGTGTACGCGCCGATGGTGTCTTTGCCATCGCTGACGGTGAAAGTAAAGCTGTCCGCGCCCGGCGTGCCGTCGTGGACGTAGGTCAGCCGCCCCTCGGCGATGTCCGCAGGCGTGAAAGTCGTATCAAAGCTTAACGTCCCGTGTTCGGGCGGCGTTTCAATCGTGTATACGAGTTCATCTGCTTCGTCTTGATCGGTCGCGTGAAGTTCCGCTTCGGTAATCGTCACCTCCGCGCCGGTCGCAAACGTCATGCCGCTGTTCATTTCGAGGATGGGCGGAAAATTGCCGAAGAACATGGCGGTCGCCCCCGCCCCGTTGTCGGTCGTGATGCGGGTGAGAACCGGCGTTCCCGGCTCGACATTCGTCACAAGCCGCGCCCTCAAGATCAGGGTTTCGCCCGGATCGAGGATGCCCCGGTTAAACGCTTCCGCGACCGGCGCTCGCTCTTGCGAACCCGCCTCCATATAGATTCCTTCAGCCGACCAAGAGGCGGGCATCGACAGCTTGGCAAACGGTATCCAGCCGATATGGTGCGCGAGCGCATCCTCATGCTCGGCAATCACGTCCCACGCTTCAAACGCCGAGAGCGCAGTTTCGCCCTCGTTGACGAGCGAAATCCGCAGCGTCGCGCCGAAATCGGTCGTGTGCGCGTCGGCGATCCGCAGGCGCGTGCCTGCTTGATTGGCGACCCGCGCTTCCATGGCTGTCCACGCGGCTTGCAGCGTTTCCTGACCTGAAATGATAGCATCCGACAGGCTGAAGGCGGAAAACAGCACGAGGAAGATGACGAAGACGGCGGCGAGGACGGTTTCCATCGTTACAGACCCAGCACCGTATCGTCGGTAACGCCGTTCGGCAGGGTGACGCGCAGGAAGTAGCGTCCCGCAGGCAGCGGTGACCCGTAGGTAATCGTCAGGCGAACGGTTGCCGACGGCGTCATCTGCGTGTCGTTCTCAATCTGGTACGTCCAGTACGGCGAGCCGGAGTCGCTGCCGTAGGGGATGCGCGTGAAATTGCCTTCGGGACCAAAAAACACGTCGATCCGTTCAAGCCCGAGGATACGGGTCGTGCCGAGGTTCTTGACCCACGCGAAAACGTCGAACGTCGCGCTGCCGTTCGAGTCCGTCCAATTCTGGTCGGCGTCAAGTTCGCCCGCCGCGTGGATGATGCTGATCTGGCTGCGCATCTGGTCTTCAGCCCGCGCCGCCATGCTCGTGATCGCCTGCCCGCCCTGAATGACCGCCGGGTAAGCGATGTTGAAAAGCATGATCGCCATGATGATGCTGATGACGATAAGCAGGGCTGTCGTGATCGTCTTGTCCATAGTGCCCGACTAGCCTTCCATCTCCAAGTTTTGCAGCCCGTTAATCAGTCTGACGATCAACTGCTGCTTCGACTTCCCACGCCGCGATGCGCCCGCCCCGTTCTGGAAGTCGACGGGAGTCACTTTCGCCCCGTAAGCGTGCGGCGCGCTGGTTGCGCCGTGCCATTCCGGCGCGAACGCGGCATCGTGAACGAGGAACGGGTTGGGCGCGTCGTTGTCGGGGTCGCCGACGTCGAGGAAGATGCGCGGGTCGAGTTCGTCCTGCCGCTGCTGCACGCCTTCGAGGAACTGCTGCAGGAAGGAACTCGGTTGGTTCGACGGCACGGGAACTTCGACTTCGGCGTCGCCATGTGTGGTTTCAAACGCCGAAATGAAGTAGAGCAGCGCGTCGGTCACGTCGGGCGCGAGCTTGCGCTTGCGCGCGTACTGCTCAATCAGCGTCCGCGTCCGCGCCGCGCCGATTTCTGCGACGTGCTGACGCGTCCAGTCTTCGAGCTTCGTCAGCGTCGCCCAGTCGGCGGCGGAGAGCGCCTCGTTCAACGCCGCGGTGGCGCGCGACGGCATCGCAGCCGGCGGCGCTTCGGCTTCGCGTACCGGTGGCTGCGCGACCGACGGCGGCATCTTGATCGGCGGGAACGGTGTGACCTGCGGCGCTTCGACGACCGACTCTTCGTCCTCGACTGGCTGCGCTTCGATGTCGCGCAGCGAGATCTTGCGGACGCCGGGCTGTCGTTCGGGCGCTGGCGGCGGCGGTTCGGATCCTTTCGGCTCGGCGGCGGGGATCGGTACCGGGAGTTCAGCGGCGCGCAGGTTCGGGTGAGCGTTCGTCAGCAGGCTTGCCTGAATGTCTAGCAAGGTCGCCTGTATCTGGTTCTTGAGGATTTGCACTTCCTGTTCGAGCGCCTGCACGCGCTGTTCGAGGTTCATTCCACCGTTTCCTTCAGCGTTGACGCCCGCGCCGCGATACTGTTCCGGCTTGCCGTTTCAAGTGGCGTCTTGGTCATCATGAGGTGCTGCAGCTAAAGCACGTTTCGTCTTGATACAGAACCGGGGTGAACATTCGCGCAGAACCCTTCACCCCGGTCGCGCGTCGGACGTTTTCGCCCGCGCGCCTGCGGCGTGGGCTTCCCCGTGTTTAGAGAAGCCCGCGCCGATTGTGCGTTCTGCGTCTCAGCGCAGCTCCATCACGGGTTCGAGAACGTAGGGCGTCGTGCCGTTGATGCTGAGGACTGCACCGGTCGGCGGCTTCACCTCAAGTGTGAATTCCGTGTTTGTGGCTAAGGCTGTCCAGCCGGTGATATCCGCGCCACCCGATTTGCCCAAGGTGACTTCGATCTGATACTGCTCATTGGCTTCGAGCAGCCCGTCGCTATCGCCAACGATCGGAGTCGCTTTCCAATCCAAGTTACTGCCAGCCTGTGTGCTGTCGCGATAATCGATGACGATGACGTTGTCACTGGTCGTATCGGCAATATTCACTGGATTACCACCTGATGCGAGGGACACAGTGAAGACCACTGATTTAACCGCTGTACAAGTCGCTGGAGTGCCGCTGCAGGTGCCGAGAGCGGTAACTGCCCCCTTGGTCGACATCGAAGACTGGACGTTGCTCAGCCCGGCGTAAATCGATTCTTCGCTCTGCTCGGTCGAGGCGGAACCGGCGGACAGGATGGTGAAGG
>JAEVZT010000262.1 GCA_023392115.1 Chloroflexota bacterium | reverse complement strand
CGCCCGTTCCTGCTCGGCTGGATGAGCGAGCCGCGGCGTATCCTCATCCTTGGGACGGATTGGTCGGCGGAGACGATCATCGAGGCGATCCGCGAGTACCCCGGCGATTACCAACTGCGCGGCTTGATCGGCGAGGCGCACGAGGTCGGCAATGTTCGGTACGGCGTGCCGGTGCTGGGCACGGCGGCTGATCTGCCGAACTACATCCGGCGCGACAGCATCAGCGAGCTGATCCTGACGCAAACCAATCACCTGAGCGGCGACCTGTTTCAGGCGGTGATCGACGCCTACGAACAAGGAATCGCGCTTGTGCCGATGCCCGTGCTCTACGAGCGCATCACCGGGCGTGTGCCGGTCGAGCACGTCAACAACGATTGGGCGGTCGTCTTTCTGCCGATCACGAACGGCAGCGGCATTCTGAACCCGTACCCGTTCATCAAGCGGGCGGTCGACATTCTTTTCGCGCTCGTCGGACTGGCGTTGTTCGCCGTGCTGCTCCCGTTCATCGCCGTCGCTCTGTGGCTCGACTCGCGCGGGAGCATCTTCTACACGCAGGAGCGCGTCGGCGTTCACGGCTGTACCATCCGCGTGATCAAGCTGCGCTCAATGATCCCCGACGCCGAAGCGACAAGCGGCGCTGTCTTCAGCCATGAGGGCGATCCGCGCGTGACCCGCGTCGGGCGCTTCCTGCGCAAGTCGCGGCTCGACGAAGTGCCGCAGTTGTGGAACGTCCTGCGCGGTGACATGAGCCTGATCGGACCGCGTCCCGAACGCCCCGAACACATGGCGCGTTTGACCGAAAAAATCCCGTTTTACCGGACGCGGCTCGTCGTCCGCCCCGGTTTGACCGGCTGGGCGCAGGTGCGCTACGACTACGGATCGACCGACGAGGACGCGCTCGTCAAACTTCAGTACGACCTGTACTACATTCGCCATCAATCGCTGCTGCTCGACATCGACATCATCCTGCGCACCGTCTACAAAGTCATGAGCATGAGCGGGGTGTAATTCGCCGCTTTTGTCATCCACGAAATTTCTCTACGTTTACGTTCTTGCGCCTGACGTAATATTGTAAATATGCGGAATTCATGACGGAAAACACGCTTTGACCCTGTCTACAGCGCGCGCGACGCGCCCTGTCTTACAACGCCTGACCATAGAACGCGCGATGGTGATCATCCTGTTCGCGCTGCTGTTCGCGCTGGCGGCGCGCGTGCCGGTTGATACCGATACGTGGTGGCACCTGCGGAGCGGCGAATACACGCTGACACGGGGCATGATCCACGCCGATCCGTTCTCTCACTCGATGGCGGGCGAGCGCTGGATCAATCACAGTTGGGGCGCGCAGATCATCCTGTACCTCGTCTGGCAGGTTGGCGGGATGCTCGGCTTGGCGGTTTACATGGCGGGGCTGGCGACGGCGGGGATGGTCTTCCTCTACAAGATGTGCAGCGGCAGCAGCTACCTGCGCGCCTTCGCGCTGATCCTCGGCGCGGCGACGGCGGCGGTGTTCTGGTCGCCGCGCCCGCAGATGATCTCGTTTTTCCTGAGCGCCGTCGTCCTTTACCTGATCATGCATTACAAGCGTGACAAGGTGGATCGCTTGTGGCTGATCCCGATCCTGAT
Organism: Chloroflexota bacterium; assembly: GCA_023392115.1. GTDB lineage: Bacteria > Chloroflexota > Anaerolineae > Aggregatilineales > Phototrophicaceae > Flexifilum. Next base: position 1,424 of record JAEVZT010000262.1, on the reverse strand, counting down.
GGGCGTGTGGGGCAACCTGCACGCCGGTTTCTCAATTGGTTTCATCTTCCTCGGCGGGGCGATCGCCGGGGAAACGCTCGGCATGCTGTTCGCGCCGAACAGTGAGGACAGGATCGGCTGGCGCGGCGTGCGGAAACTAGTTTTGATTGCGCTGCTGTCGGCTGCCGCGCTGGTGATCAATCCCTACGGCTTCGACATGCTGCTCGTGCCGTTTCAGACCGTCGGCATCGGCGCGCTGCGGACGTACATTCAAGAATGGAACTCGCCCAACTTTCAGGTGCGGCAACTGCTGCCGTTCGTCGCCCTGCTGATCGGCGTCTTGGGCGCGGCGGGCGCGAGCAAGCGCCGCCTCGACTGGACGGATTTCGTCCTCGTGTCCGGGACGGCGTTTATGGGGCTGTTGGCGGGGCGCAACGTCGCCGTGTTCGCGGTCGCCGCGACGCCGGTGCTGACGCATCACCTCGACTCGATCTTGAGCGAGCGCGGCTGGACGTTCAAGCCGATGTCGCGGGCGACGCCCTTAATGGCGCGCCTGAACCTACTGCTGGTGATCGTCGACCTGATCGGCGCGGCGGCAAAGGTGCTGGTTGTGCTTGACGAGGACACGGTCGATCCGGTCATGCGCGACATGCTGCCCGTCGCCGCTGTCGAGTATCTCCGCGACAACCCGCCATCGGGGAATATGTTTAACAGCTACAACTGGGGCGGCTATTTGATGTATGCGCTGCCCGACGTGCCGGTTTACGTCGATGGACGCACCGACCTCTACGGCGATGCCTTCCTGACCTCCTACCTGCAAGCGGCGACCGGCGCGGACGGCTGGCGCGAGACGCTTGACGCCTACGACATCGGCTTCACAGTCATCGAGTCCGAGAGTGGACTGGCGCGCGCCTTGAGCGACGAACCGGGCTGGCGGCTCGCCTACGACGACAGTATGGCGGCAGTCTTCACACGCGAGGCGGGATCGTGAGTCAAACGCGCGCGGGATTGACGGTGACCGGGCTGCTCGGCGATTTCCGGCTGCTACTGACGCTGTTCCTCGGCTTCCGGCTGATGATGCTGATGGTCTACCAGCCGCTGCTCATTAACGACGTCGAGCGCGGCGTGACCGCCGGCGGCGACTTCCTCTACTACTTCCAGCTTGGATCGCTGGCGGGGCAGGGCTATTTACCGTTCCGCGACTGGTGGAGCGAGTTCCCGCCGATTCCGTCGATCCTCAATACGCTGATTTACCTGCTGTTCGGCGGGGGCGGCTACGGCAGTTTCGCCCTGATCTTCGCCGTGCTGATGACCCTGTTCGACGCCGGCAACCTGATCCTGATGCGGCGTATCGGCGCGCGGCTGCACGGTGCGAACACCGGTATGGCGCTGGCGTGGATCTACGCGCTGACGCTCGCGCCCGCCGTGTTCTCGTGGTGGAACTT
>JAEVZT010000210.1 GCA_023392115.1 Chloroflexota bacterium | reverse complement strand
CCTGACGTTCCTCGAAGAACTGTACGATGAACTGCTGCCGAACTTCACCAGTCAGTATTTCAACGTCGGCTGCGATGAAACGTTCGATCTCGGACAGGGGCGCAGCAAGTCGGCGTGCGAGATCAAGGGGCTTGGGCGCGTATACCTCGAATTCCTGCTCGAAATTTACGAGCGCGTCCGCGCGCGCGGCAAGACGATGCTGTTCTGGGGCGACATCATCGCCTCGTACCCGGAACTGGTGGCGGAAATCCCGCGCGACGCCATCGCGCTCGAATGGTGGTACGAAGCATCGGCGGAGTTCGACGCCGCCCGCCGCCAATCGCCGGGGACGGGCTGGCAGGAGGAAGCGAGCCGGGTCGATAAGAAGTGCGCCGCCTATGCCGCGTCCGGGATTCCGTTCTACGTCTGTCCGGGAACGTCGGCATGGACGACAATCGCCGGGCGCACCGACAACGCGATCGGCAACATCAGCGAAATGGTGAGCAATGGGCTGAAGTACGGCGCGATCGGCGTGCTGACGACCGACTGGGGCGACTTCGGTCACTGGCAGACGCTGCCGGTCAGCTTCCTCGGCTACGCTTACGGCGCGGCGTGCGGTTGGGCATATGAGGCAAACGCCGCAATTAATCTTCCCGCCGCGCTCGACGCCTTCGCCTTCGAGGACAGCGCCGGAGTCATGGGCAGGCTGGCATATGACCTCGGCAACACCTACCAGCAGACGGGCATCCGTATCAGCAACGGCAGCATCTTCCACCTCGCCTACCAGCTCCCGCTCGACCTGATGACCGGCGACGTCAAGGGATCGCTGGCGCGCAACCGCCAGCGCTTGCAGCAGGTCGACGATCTGCCGGGCAAGCTGCGCGAAGCGCTCGCGTATATTGATGGAGTCATGCGCCCGCTGGAGGGCGCGAAAATGGCGCGTCCCGACGCGGCGCTGATCGACGAGGAATTCCGGCTTACCGCCGACATGCTCCGGCACGGCGCGAAACGCCTGTTGATAATCGCCGGCGACGAGTCGATCCGCTGCGAGGACATGCGCGACGAACTGGCGGCGCTCGAAGCGCGTTACCGGGCGCAGTGGCTCAAGCGCAACCGCCCCGGCGGGCTGGAAGACAGCCTCGGGCGCATCAGCGCCGCGCGCGCCGCATACGAATAAACGCTCTGAACTCTCCACCGGCGGCGCACAATCTGCCGGTGGAGCAGCTTGTCCGAAGGTCAGGTGAGTACGGAAGAGAAGATGTCGCGTTATGCGGTTTCACGAGCCATCGAGTCGCTCGACCCGGTGACCGATCACCAGAAGATCGTCTATCTGGTCGGCGCGTATGAGTTCCCGTTCGAAACTCAACGATCGCTGGAACTGGCGCTGTTTCGCACGTTCGCCGTGCCGAGCATTTCGGCGCTGACCGACACGACGGGCGAGTTCACGCGCGCCGGACAAAAACGCTACGACGACACCGCGCTGATCGTCGCCGAGATTGCGGAAAATGGTTACGACAGCGAGCGCGGCAGGGCGGCGATCCGGCGGATGAACCAGATGCACCGGCGCTACAGCATCCCCAACGACGAATTCCTGTACGTGCTGTCAACCTTCGTCTTTGAGCCGATCCGCTGGAACGCGCTGCTGGCGTGGCGCGAGTCGACGCGAACGGAGAAGCTGGCGAATTTCTACTTCTGGCGCGAAGTCGGCAGGCGCATGGGAATTAAGGGTATCCCCGAGACCTACGAGGCGTTCGAAGCCTTCAACCGCGACTACGAGCGGAAGCATTTCCGCTATGCCGACTCGAACCGCCGGGTTGCCGAGTCGACGGTGCGGGTGTTCCTCGGCTGGTTCCCGCCGATCCTGCACCCGATCGTGCGCCGCGCGATCTACGCCCTGCTTGACGATCCGCTGCGCGAGGCGTTCGGCTTTCCCAAGCAGCCCGCGTGGTTTGTGACCGCGCTCAAAAAGCTGCTGCGCCTGCGCGCGCATCTCGTCAAGCTGCTGCCGCCCCGGCGCACGCCGTACCTGTACACGCGCCTAAAAAACCCAACTTATCCGCAAGGGTACAGGATCGACGAGTTGGGTCCGGCGGACACTACCCGTTGAGTTTGACCACCTCGCCGCTTGCTGCCGACTGGTAAGCGGCGGCGACGATCTCGACGGCTTTCAGCCCGTCAATGCCGGTGATTGACGGCTCGCGCCCCTCACGGATGGCGGCGACGAACTCCTCGACCATGCCTTGATTCGCGTCCGATCCCCATGCCAGCCACTGCGGACGCCCAATGCGGTCACTGTAGAGGGCGACGCGCTGGCGGAAAGCGTCAACTGTCACCACGCCGTCAGCGCCGATGATGTCCATGCCAAGACCGCCCCATGTCGGATAGTGCGCGGGCTTGCTCCAACTGCAATCGATGCTGGCGAACGCGCCGTTCTCGAACGTCAGCATGACCAAGCCGCCGGTTTCGACGTCAACCTTGTCGCCGCCCATGACATTGTTCGTCTGCGCGCAGACTTCGACGACTTCGCAGCCGAAGAACCAGCGCAGCACGTCCGCGAGGTGGACGACATGATCCATGACCGCGCCGCCGCCCGCGAGCGCCTTATCCACGAACCAGTCGCGCTTGAGAAACGCCAGATTCTCGGCTTGGTGGAACTGCGGCAGCGACCCCTGATTGACGCCGTTGACGCCGTAGATCGCGCCAAGCGTCTGCTGCTCAAGCAGCCGCTTAACCTCGACGATCGGCGGGCTGAAGCGCATCGGGAAGGCGGTCATCAGCTTGACACCCGCGCGGGCACACGCGTCGACAATTGCCCGGGCATCCTCGACGGTGGTTGCCAGCGGCTTTTCACACAGGACATGCGCGCCGGCTTCCGCCGCCATCTGCACCAGCGGCAGGTGATTGCTGTTCTCCGACGTGACGATCGCGCCGTCGGGCTTTTCAGCCAGCAGCGCCGCATACGAGTCGAACAGGCGCGCGCCGAAGCGGTCGGCGAAGTAACGCCCGCGCTCCGTGTTGTCGTCGGCGATGCCGATCAGCTCGACATCCGGCAGCGCTTTGATGTTCTGGATGTAGCCCTCGGCGTGCATGTGGGCGAAGCTCAAGATTGCCAGCCGCGTCATTTCAGCGCCTCCAGTGTGATCTGCTGCCCGGTGCGCGCCGACTCGATCGCCGCCAGCGCGATTTGCAGCGCGTGCAGACCGTCTTCCGCCGTCACGCGCGGCGTGACGCCCTTCGTCAGCACGTCGTAGAAATGCTTGATTTCAGTCGCATACGGGTCTTCGGCGAGCGGGCTGCGCGGCAGGGCGACGGCGGGGACTTCGCCGTTATCCTGCTGCTTGAGGTAGAGCGCGATCGGCGTTGAACTGCCCGCCGGGTGCTCGATCAAGCCGCCGCTGCCGGCGATTTCAAGCGCCGTGCGGAACATCGGCGGGGGATACGCCCAGCCGCCTTCGACGTTCGAGATCGCGCCGTTCTTGTGCTTGAGGATGGCGATCGCGTAGTCGCCGCTCTTAATCGGTCGGCGGCTGCCGACGCTGCGCGTGTAGACGCTCTCGACATCGCCGGCGACCCAGCGCGCGTAGTCGAAATCGTGGATCATCAGGTCGAGCATCACGCCGCCCGACTTTTCGGTATCGAGGAACCAGTCATCCGTGCCGCGCGGCTGGTAGCTGCACCGCGACAGGCGGATGACGGCGACATCGCCGACGTCGCCGCGCTCGACGGTCGCTTTCGCCAGCGCGTATTCGGGGAAGAAGCGGACGACGTGCCCGACCAGCAGCGGCAAACCGCGCTCGGCGCACGTCCGCACCATCTCCTGCGCCTGTGCCAGCGTCCGCGCCAGCGGTTTCTCGCAGAGGATCTGCTTGCCTGCCTGCGCCGCGCGCATCACCATTTCATAGTGGACGTGCGTCGGCGTGCACACGTCGACAACGTCCACATCGGCGATCAAGGCGTCGAAACTGTCATAGACTTTCGCGCCGTACTCCGTCGCGAGCGCGTTTGCCCGCGCCGAGTCGAGCGCGTAGAAACCGGCGATCGCAGCCGGGGTTTTCGCCCAGCTTGCCGCATGGGTCGTCCCCATGAAGCCCGCGCCGGCAATGCCAACTCTGAGCATCATTGCCCTCTCTTTGGGTGGAAAAGACTCATTTCACAGCGCCAGCCGTCAAGCCGCGAATCAACTGGCGCGAGAAGATCAGGTACAGGATAACCACCGGGATCATCGCCAGCGTCAGCGACGCCAGCACAGCGTTCCAGTCGTTGACGAACTGCCCGAGGAACGTCTGCGCGCCGAGGATCACCGTCTTGGTCGCCTCGCCGGGCGCGATGATCAGCGGGAACCACAGGTCATTCCAGATCGGGATCATGTTGATGACCATCACCGTGCCGATCGCCGGGCGGACGAGCGGCAGGATCATCCAGTAGATGCGGTACTCGCTCGCGCCGTCGACGCGCGCCGCATCCTTCAAGTCGCGCGGCACTTGGCGCATGAACTGCGACAGGATGAAGACCGCCAGCGGCAGCCCTGACGCCGTGTAGACGAGGATCAGCGCCGCCAGCGTGTCCGCCAATCCGAGGTTGACCACCAGCCGCAGCAGGCTGACCGTGCCGAGCCGGATCGGGATCATAATGCCGAGCGCGAGATAGAGGCTGAGGATTGTATTGCCCCGGAAGCGGTATTCCGACAGCGCGTAGGATGCCATTGTCCCGGCGATCAGGATCACGATCAGCGCGCCGACGGTGACGACGAGGCTGTTGACGAAGTAGTTTTCAAAGTTCGCGCGCCCGAAGACGGTTTCATAGCCGACCATATCAAATGTTTCCGGCGTCGGCAGGCTGTACGGGTTCTGGAAGATTGCCCGGCGGCTCTTGAACGAGTTGATCAGGATCAGGACGACGGGAAACAGGGCGATGAAGGTGTAGAGCAGCAGCGCGCCGTGAACTGCCAGCTTTTGCAGTCGTAAGCTCGGTCTCATAGTTGAATGTCCATCTTCAGAAGCCGCCGCTGCCACGTCAGCATGTAGATCAAGACGCCAGTCATGATGATGACGAACATCACCCCCGCGACCGCCGCGCCCATCGTCGGGTTGCCGATCTGAAGCTGGAAGCCGAAGAACGTGCGGTAGAAGAACGTGCCGAGGATGTCAGTCGCGAAGTTCGGTCCCGCCAGCGCCGACTGGGTCGTGTAGATCAGGTCGAAGGCGTTGAAATTGCCGACGAACGTCAGCACGCCGACAATGCCAACCGTCGGCAGGATCAGCGGGAACTTGATGCGCCAGAAAACTCCCCATGCCGTCGCAC
>JAEVZT010000132.1 GCA_023392115.1 Chloroflexota bacterium | reverse complement strand
TGCCACCTGTTCGCTTACCATACCACAGCCACCCGACCCCGAAGTTTGCGACCAGACGACGGGGTTTTTTCATGCAGGCAAACCTCCTACAAGACAATGTGAGACAGGCGCAGCGGCGTTTCGGCGGCGGGCGATCGTTCGCGCCGATCCTTGGCGTCGCGGCGATCCTCGTCCTGTGGCAGTTGGTGACGATGCTGCGCCTCTACCCGGCGTTCATCATCCCGCCGCCGGCTGCCGTCCTCGAAAAGTTCGTCGACGTGGCGCGGGACGGTCGGCTGTGGCTGCACACGAGCACGACGCTGTGGCAGATGCTCGTCGGCTTGGGGATCGGGCTGGCGGCGGGCGTGGCGCTCGGCTACGCCATGGCGAAAAGCCGCGCCCTCGAAGACATCCTCGCGCCGATCGTGATCGCTTTTCAGTCAACGCCGGTCGTCGCCTACGCGCCGCTGCTGGTGATCTGGTTCGGCAGCGGTCCGACGAGCAAAGTGATCACGAGCGCGCTGATCGTCTTTTTCCCGATGTTGATGAACACGATCGTCGGCATTCGCAGCGTGCCGCCGTCACTGCGTGACCTGATGCGCTCGCTGCGGGCGACGCGCTGGCAGCTGCTGACTCGGCTCGAAATCCCGGCGGCGATGCCGATCCTGATCGGCGGGCTGAAGGTGAGCGCGACGCTGGCGGTGATCGGCGCGGTGGTCGGCGAGTTCGTCAGCGCCAACGCCGGACTCGGCTTCTGGATCAAGCTGGCGCGCGATCAGTACGATACGCCGCTGGTCGTCGTCGCCGTGTTGATGCTGGCGCTGATCGCCCGCCTGATGTACGGCGCAATCTCGCTGCTTGAACGGCGCGTGCTGGCATGGCAGGAGCGCATTCGCCGCAGCGCCAGCCCCGAGAGCTAATCACATGCGCTTTAACCTCACCCCTTACGCCCGACGCTCACAGCGTCGGGCTAGGAGAAATAGCCCCGTGAACGGGGCTGAACAGCCGGCTTCAGCCGGCTTACAGGGACTCTGAGCTTGCCGGAGGCTTTGAGCCTCCGGCTGAACGGATTGACTCGAGACTTACTCTATTCCGCAAGGAGATCGTTGCAGCAATGACACGCAAGCGTTTTATCCTGACTATCGTCTTGTCACTCGTCCTGTTGATTGCTGTCAGCGCCGGAGCGCAGACGGCAAGTGATCAAACGTTTTTCATGACCTTCGTGCCGAACATCCAGTTCGCGCCGGTCTACGTCGGGCTGGAGAAGGGCTATTTCGCCGACGCGGGGATCAACCTGACGGTCGAGCACGGCGACGAACCGGTCGGTGTCGACTTGATCGCGTCGGGGCAGCGGCAGTTTGGCATCATCAGCGGCGAGCAGGTGATTGCCGCCCGCGCCAACGGTCGTCCGGTGGTCTTCGTCTACGAGTGGTTTCAGGAGTACCCTGTCGGCATCCTGACGACGCTGGAAAGCGGCTACGAGACGATGGATGACCTGCGCGGGCAGCGCGTTGGCATTCCCGGTCGCTTCGGCGCGTCGTATACCGGGCTGATCGCCCTGCTCGACGCCAACGGCATGACCGAAAGCGACATCCAGCTTGAGGAAATCGGCTTCAACGCGCCGGATGTGGTGTGCGTCGGCGCGATCAGCGCGTCGGTCGTCTACGTCAACAACGAGCCGCTGCAAATCCAGCACCGCGCCGAGTCGGACGAATGCGGCGACGTGAGCGGCGTGCAGGTGATCACCGTTGGTTCAGCCGTCGATATGGTGTCGAACGGGCTTGTGACGAGCGAGGAGGCGATCGCCAGCGATCCCGATCTCGTGCGGCGCTTCACAGCGGCGTTCGATCGGAGTGTGCGCGACGCGATCGACAACCCGGCGGAAGCCTACCTGATGAGCGCCGAACATGTGGAAAACCTGCCGCTGTCGGATGAATTACGTGCTGGGCTCGAAGCAGAGGCGGCGGAACAGTCGGCATGGCTTGAGGAAAATCCCGACGCCGATCGTGAGACGATCGCCGGACGCCGCGCCGATCTGCTGGCGTCGCTCTCCGACCAGTTCAGCGACGATGATTTGATCCAGTTTGAGGTGATGATGGCGACGATCGACCTGTGGGACGCGGACGAACTCGGCGTGACGACGCCCGAGTCGTGGGAAGCGACGCAGGACACGCTGATCCAGATGGGCTTCATCGACCAGCCGATCGACCTCGAAGCGGCGTACACGAACGAATTCGTGCCGGAAGGCGAGTGAGGCATGTCGGCGCGGCTTGCTGCTCGCAATTTGACGGTCGTCCACCCCGCGCCCGACGGTGGCGATCTTCCGGCGCTCGGTCCGGTGACATTTGGCATCGACGCCGGGCAGTTCGTCTGCCTCGTCGGTCCAAGCGGGTCGGGCAAGAGCACGCTGATCCGCGTGCTGGCGGGCTTGCAGCCGCCGACGCGCGGGCAGGCGCTGATCGACGATGTGCCGATAACCGAACCGTCCAGCCGCGTCGCGCTGATGTTTCAGGACGCCAACCTGATGCCATGGCGGACGGTGCTTGACAACATCGCACTGCCGCTCGAACTAACCGGCGCGTCGAAACCGGAACGCTACGACGCGGCGCGGCGTTTGCTGCCGCAGCTCGGGCTGTCCGAATTCGGCATGGCGTATCCCGGCGAACTGTCGGGCGGAATGGCGCAGCGCGTCGCGCTCGGTCGCGTCTTGATCCAGCGCCCCGACGTGCTGCTGCTCGACGAGCCGTTCGGCGCGCTCGACGCGCTGACGCGCGAGCGCATCAGCGCTGACCTGCTCGACCTGTGGACGCAGGAACGGCAGACGATCCTGATGGTAACGCACGACATCAACGAGGCGGTCTTGCTCTCCGACCGCGTGCTGGTCATGTCGTACCGACCGGGGCAGCTCGTCGCCGATATCGCCGTATCGCTGCCGCGCCCGCGCCAACTGAGCGACATCTACAGCCCGGCGTTCGGCGCGATCGCCACGCAGGTGAGAGCGGTGATGCCCGGTTGATCCCGCCCGCTGTCAC
>JAEVZT010000128.1 GCA_023392115.1 Chloroflexota bacterium | reverse complement strand
CCCCTCACCCTTGCGTGTACCTGCTGCGTCACGGCGATTTGCTGGTCGGGGTCAAGCGTCATGAAATGCCGCGTGTAGACGCGCGAACTCGCAGCGATCGACACCTGCACCTGCCGGATCTTCTGGTTGGCGCTCAATACATCGCCGAGCTGCTGCCACGCGCGCTGCATGTAGCCTTCTTGTCCCGCCTGAATGACGTTCGTCCCGAATGCCGCCGGAACGCGCAGACGCGGGTCTTGGTTGATCTCGTTGACCCAACCCAGCTCGCCCGTTTCCAAGCGCGTTTGCAGCCCGTGCCAGCGACCATACAGCGGCGGGCTGATGATCGGATCGGGATGTTCGGCGGCGAGGGTGAGCAGTGTATCCTGCAAGTTCACAACCGCCGTCAGATCGTTCAGGAAGTCGGGGTAATCCGCCGGGTCTGGCGACGGGAAGGTTTCCGGTTTCGGCTGCGCCTGCGGGCTTTTTAGCGCGCCTTCCAATCCCATAACCGGCAGATCACCGGGCGCGTTGCTCATGTCGCGCGCGCCGAAATTCGGCGACTGCATATCCATGTCGCGGATGCCGACGCGTTCATCGACTTCGCGCGGCTCAAGCAGCTTGACAAGGTACTCGAAATCGCCGCGCGCGCCGGTGCGGAAAAACCAGCGGTAGTAGACGGGAAATTCGCGCTGACCCGTGCCCCACGCCGGAGCGAGCGCGTCCATGCCTTCGGTCGGCTTGCCGAGTCCCGCCAGCCGCCCAACTTCAAAGGCGGGGATTACAAAGGCGTGATATGACGTCGACGGGCGCAGCTTGCGCGGGCTGATCAGGCGCGACAGGGCGTAATCGGGATTCTGGCGCACGAGCGTTTCGAGCGCGTCAACGGTTTGATCGGCGGTGTTCGCGCCGTTCGCGGTCAGATCGCGGTTGACATGGACGTGCGCCCACGCCCACGTTTGCGCGGGGGGTGGCACAACCGACTCGATCGTCACCGCTTCTGCCAAGCGGATCGCTGGCAGCGGGTTCGACGCGGACGCGCCCTGCTCGAATTCATCCTCTTGCAGCACGAGCAAGAAGATCCACGGGCGCAGCTTGGTCTGCTGTGGATCGCTGACAGCATTCCCCGCGGCGTTGCGCTGAACGGCGCGCGCGGGCGTGAAGCGCCACGGGAAATCTTCTTCGTAGAACTCGATGAAGGTGAGATAATTCGGCTCAAAGTCGGTGATCCAGTTACGCGGTTCGGTGCGGACGACGGCGCGCGGGCTGATGCCGATCACGTCGCCCGGACCGACGAGCTGCACGGGCTGTGACGCGAAGTTGGGATCGCCGTTGACCTTGAGCGAAATCCTGACCGACGCGCGCTCGCCCATCCCAGCGCCAGCGCCAAGGTTATCTTCCACCTTGACGTGGGACGCGATGCCCTGCCGCACCCACGGCAGGAACGTGTAGGTCGACTTGAACTGGATCATGCGCGGTTTACCTCGAAGAACGGCACCACGAGAATTTCGCCTTCCAGCGCCGGATTTTCGCGGATTAGCGTTTCCCGCAGTCGGTGGGCTGCTCCCTCGGTCGGCGCGAGCGCGTCGGCTTGAACCGGTCGTAAATCGCCGGCGTTGACGACTGCAAAAGCTTCCTGACCGACCAGCACCGCCTGCGGCGCGAGCGCCGATTTGACGGTCCGGCTGAAGGACAGCGGCGAGTCGGCAATCGATCCTCTCGTGACCCAGTGATCGAACGCGCTGAAGTCGGGCGCTTGCCGCTGCGGCTCGGGCTGCAAGTTGCGCTGCTCGTCGATGTAGAACAGCTCGTAGCTGACTTCGCGGCGCACGGCGTAATCGCCGTCGAACGATTCGGAGTCCACCAGCTTGACGCCGCTGTCGTAGCGTTCAAACGACTTGCGTGACAGCTTTTCCGCTTCGGCGAGGTCGAAGAACTGCGCCGGGGCGAACATCTCATTCACGCTGCTGATCCCCAGCGTTTGCGAGTCGCCCCCTTCGCCGACCCGCGCCTCTTCGATGGCGAAACGGGTTGCATCGGCGGGCTTCTGGCTGCCAAAGCGCTGAACGTCGATATTGAGCGGCACGACGCGCTGCTGGATTGACAGGACACCGAACGGGTTCACGACCAGATCGCCGCCGGTCGTCTCGATCTGCTTGACGGTGACGAGCGGATGCCGGTTCTGCGGCGTTTGCGCTTCCCAGTTTGCCCGGTCGGCAAGCGCCGCTTTGAGCAGCGGCAGCACGGCGACGTCGTCGAGGCGCGTGTTGCGTTCCTCGCCGAAGGTCTTGTCAAAGCGCACCTTGATCGTCAGGAACCAGCAGATCTTAAGCTTGGCTGTGCCTTTGACGTGCCACGGCGTCGGGCCTTCAAGCGTGAAGTCGAGGCTGATGCTGGCGATTTCGCTGCTGCCCGCGCGCAGCGCCAGTTTCGCGCTGATCGACGCGCTGAAGAAGAACGGGTTGAACTGGAACAGCACGTCGAACGACAGGAAGCCGTAGACGCTGAACGATCCGGCTTTGGCGAGCAGTTCAACCTTCGCCCCGAACTGGACGCTGTTCGAGGTGATGGAGAAATAGGTTTCGAGCGTCAGGCGCGGGTTATCGCCCGAGGTGAGCTGCAT
>JAEVZT010000059.1 GCA_023392115.1 Chloroflexota bacterium | reverse complement strand
GCACGCTGACGCGGAAATCCTGACATTCGGGGACGGGCGTGGCGCTTGGGCGGATCAATTCGGCGGCAGACGTCGCAATCCGCGTGATTTGGACGGCGGTCGCCGTGCTGACGACCTGCGCGTGTTCGGTCGACTGGACAACGCCGCGCCCTCCGGTACGGATGAAATTCGCCGCGCCCTGCCAGATGTAATACGCGCCAAAAATCATGGCGATGCCGAGGATGAAGGCGAATAAACCGGGTAAGCTGCTTCGGCTGCGTCCACGTCGTGAACGGTGGGACAACGCTGTCTCCTCAAAACTGCTCGACGGAGGTGGGTGAGTGGTGCGTCGCGGTGCGCCCTAGCACCGTTTTACCAGATGAAAGCCAGTCTTGCGAGGGAAAGTGGGAAAACGTCGGAGAATCGTCAGTCAGTCGAGCAGCGACTGGATGCACTCCAGAAGCGGCAGCCAGCCGTCCATTTTGGGGAAGAAGGCATCTGCGCCGGCGGCGATGGCACGCGCGCGCACCTCCTTACTCTCGTAGCCCGTAAGCATGATGATTCGGATGTCCCGCGTCGCCGGGTTCGCCTTGAGCCGCTTGCAAACGTCATAGCCGCTCAGCCCGCGCATTTCGACATCGAGCAAGATCAGGTCGGGCGGCTGCGCCGTCACCTGAGTGAGCGCCTGCGCGCCGCTGTTCGCGTCAATGACGGCATAACCGGCGCGCGCGAGCACCGTATGGAGGAGTTCTCTGCTCAACGCGTCGTCGTCGACGAGCAGGATGTGGGCGGGTTGTGCGGGCATGAATCGACCCTTTGACGGTTCAGCCGCTGGCGCTGCGGTTATTTCTCGGCGTTCTCGACCCTACCCCCGCTCGCTACGCTCGCCTCCCCTCCCCGAATTCGGAGAGGGGAGCAAGCTGCCTTGTTTGCGCCCTCCCCTGAATTCGGGGGAGGGACGGGGAGAGGGTTTCTTTACAGTGACATCGATGCCGCCGGGTCGCCCCTTCGGCAGACGATATGCTGATTCTACTCGAGAACCCGGGTCTGCACCGTTGACAGGCTGTAAGCGCGTTAATCCATGTTGCGGACGACGGCGCTGGCGAATTCGCTCGTCTTGACCTCGGTCGCGCCGTCCATCTGGCGGGCGAAATCGTAAGTGACGACCTTTTCCGCCAGCGTCTGCTCATACGCTTTGGTGATCAGCTTGGCGGCTTCGAACCAGCCCATGTATTCGAGCATCATCACGCCGCTGAACAGCAGCGAGCCGGGGTTGACCTTGTCGAGGTTCGAATACTTCGGCGCGGTGCCGTGAGTCGCCTCGAACAGCGCCACCTCGTCGCCGATGTTCGCGCCGGGGGCAATGCCGACGCCGCCGACTTCCGCCGCGACCGCGTCGCTCAGGTAGTCACCGTTGAGGTTGGGCGTCGCCAGCACGTCGAATTCGCTCGGGCGCAGCAGCAGCTTCTGGAAGATGATGTCGGCGATCGAGTCCTGAATCAGGATTTTGCCTTCCGGCACTTTGCCGCCGTGATTCTTGGCGACATCGTCCCAAGTGATCGTCTGTTCGGAGAATTCGTCGCGCGCGACTTCGTAACCCCACTTCATGAACGCGCCTTCGGTGAACTTCTGGATGTTGCCCTTGTGGACGAGCGTCACGCTCTTTCGTCCGCGCTCGATGGCGTAGCGGATGGCCGCACGCACCAGACGCTTGGTGCCGAATTCGCTGATCGGTTTAATGCCAAGTCCCGCGCCGTCGAAGAAGGTCGCGCCAAGTTCTTCGCGCAGAAAGCGGGCGAGTTTGGCGTTTGCTTCTGAACCGGATTCGTACTCGATACCGGCATATACGTCTTCGGTGTTCTCGCGGAAGATGACGACGTCGACCTCGTCCGGGCGCTTGAGCGGGCTGGGAACGCCCTCGTACCAGCGCACCGGACGGACGCACGAATACAGGTCGAGCACCTGACGCAGCGTGACGTTCAGGCTGCGGAAGCCTTCGCCGACCGGCGTTGTCAGCGGTCCCTTGATGCCGATCTTATACTCGCGCAGCGCGTCAAACGTCTCTTCGGGCATGAAGTTGCCGTCGTAGAGATCGGCGGCTTTCTCGCCGCAGTAAATTTCCATCCACGCGATCTTGCGCTTTCCGTCGTAGGCTTTGTCGACCGCCGCATCCCAGATGCGTTTGCTGGCACGTGTGATGTCGGGACCAATGCCGTCGCCTTCGATGAAGCAGATGATCGGCTGATCCGGTACGTGAATGCTGCCGTTCTGCGTCGTGACCTTCTCGCCTTCGGAAGGCACGACGATCTTGTCGAACGCCATGAGCGTGTTCTCCTTGAGTGTCGTTATGTTGTTGAATATGGCTTAAGCGCGGGAGATTATAGCGCGTCTGCCGTGATCTGCGAAACGTGTTAGACTAGGCGAGATGTACGGCTTAGGCTCGATAATCGCGGACTCACCCAAGGGGCGGGGACATGTTCGGACTCGGCATACTGGAAGTCGCCATTGGCTTGATCTTCATTTTCAGCCTGTTGAGCATCATCACGACGACCATTAACACGCTCGTCGCGCACATCTTCAAGACGCGGGCGCGTCACCTCAAGCGCGGGCTTGAGGACTTGCTCACCGACCCGCAGGTGCGCGACGCGTTCTTGAAGCATCCCCTGATCAATCTCGTCAAAACCGAAGTCGAGCGTCCGTCGCGGTTTGAATTCGTGCTGCGCCTGCTGCCGAACTTCATCCGCGAGCGCCTGAATCCGCAGGCGGCAGTGGTCAGCGCCCAGTCGGTCGCCGAAGAAACCGCCGCTCTCACGCGCGTTGACTGGATCGATAAAGACATTTTCTCGAAAGTCATGACGACCATTCTGTCGGAAAAGGCGGCGCTGACTGTCTACCTGCCGCTGAGGCAAATCGTCGAGAGCCAGCTTGAAGGCGCGGAACAGCGCGGGATGCAAATCCTTGTCGATCAGCTTCAGCTTGGCGGCGTGTCGCTGCACGACGTTCAGCAGGCGGTCAACCGGCTCGCCGATCCAGCCGATCGGACGGCGCTCACGCAGGCGCTACAGGATGTCCTCGCGCGGCAGCAGGCGATGAGCCTGAACGATTACGAGAGCAGCCGCCTGATTCCGCTGCTGGAAGGCGTGCGCCAGATCGACGAACAGGGGTTCAAGCGGGCGCTCAACACGCTGGTCGGCGCGGCGCGCTCAGTCGAAGAAGCGCAGGCACAGCTCGAGGATTGGTTCGATCAGCGCATGGCGCAGCTTACCGAACTCTACAAGCGTCACCTGATGATGTTTTCGCTCTTGATCGGGCTGGTGCTGGCGATCATCCTGAATGCCGACACGCTGCAAATCGCGCGCGCCCTGTTCGACGATACGGCGCTGCGCGCGGCGGTGGTCGCGGCGGCGGTTGAAGCCGTCGAGTCGGGCGGGCTTCAGCAGAACATCGCCACGTCAACGCCCTCGCCGAGCGCTACCCCTGTGCCCGCGCCGACCCTCGAAGGGGGAATCGCGCCAACTGCCGAGGTGCTTCCGCCGGTAGGCGCGCAGGCAGTCACGCCCGAGGCGGACGAGGGACTATCGGAAGAGGAGCGGAACGCGCTTGTCCAGCGCACCGGTACGGTTCTCAGCCAGCTCATTCAGCTCAACCTGCCGATCCTGTGGGAGAACACGGCGATCACAGACGGGTGTACTCCCGCAGAAGGTCAGGTCGCGCCGGTGGTGTGCGGCAATACACGCAACCTGTGGTTGTTCGCGCCTGCGAATAATCCAGACTGGTTAGGCTTCTGGGTACGCAAGCTGATCGGCTTGGCGCTGACCATGCTCGCGGTCGCGCAGGGCGCGCCGTTCTGGTTCGACCTGCTCAACCGGCTCGTCGGCGGGCGCGGGGGAAGCAGTACGGATAAGTGACGCGGGGCTTGTAGAGGTATCTTGCCGGAGGCTCAAAGTCCTCCGGCAAGATGAAAAGCCTGTAAGCCCGCTCAAGCGGGCTGTATAGCCCCGTTCACGGGGCTTATTTCCGTAGCCAGACCGTTTGACGGTCTGGCGACACTTTAGGGATAACCCCTACACCGTCGTGATGCTGTGACCCATCGCGTTACCGGCGTCGAGCAGCGCTTTGACTGCTTCCGGCGCGCGCGCTTCGGCGTAAATGCGCAGGACGGGTTCCGTCCCGCTCGGGCGGATCAGCAGCCACGAGTTATCGCTCATATAGAACTTGATGCCGTCCATCGTATCAACGCGGACGACGCGCTCGCCGTTGATCTGGTTCGGTGCGCTGTCCGCCAGCATCTTGACGATCACTTTCTTCGGACGCTGCTGCTTCAGGTGCACGTCGAGTCGGGCGTAATGCGCCGGACCGTAACTTGCCTGCAAGTCGGCGACGATTTCGTGCAGCGGCGCGCGTTCGGTCGCCATGATTTCGAGCAGCAGCAAGCCCATGAGGATGCCGTCGCCTTCGGGAATGTGCCCCTTGATGCTGATGCCGCCGCTTTCCTCACCGCCGATCAAGATGTCCTGATGCATCATCAGGTCGCCGATGTGGTTGAAGCCGACGGGCGTTTCGTGGAGCGTCAGCCCGTGCTTCTGGCACAGCGAGTCGAGCATGAGCGTCGTCGAGACGGTTTTGACGACAGCGCCGCGCATCCCGCGCCGTTCGACCAAGTGGCGCAGCGCGAGCGCCATGATCGTGTGCGGGTCGATGAAGTTGCCGAGCGCGTCGATCGCGCCGATGCGGTCGGCGTCGCCGTCAGTCGCCAAGCCGACATCCGCCTGCTGAAGTTTGACGGCGGCAACCAACTCATTCAGGTTGCACAGGATCGGTTCCGGGTGAATGCCGCCGAAGCCGGGGTTGAGCGCGCCGCGAATCTCGTGAATCTTCGTCCGCGTGCGCGCCAGAATGCCGGGGAATGCGCCGCGTCCCGCGCCCCACATCGCGTCGGCGACGACGTTCAGTTCGCCTTCCGAAATGCAGTCGAGGTTGACGAGCGTTGACAGGTGCTGGTAATACGACCATGCCGGGTCGAAGCGCCGGATCAGGTCGTGGTCGAGCGCGTACTGGTAATCCATGATGTTGGGTCCGCGCGCTTCGCGTTCCATCAACACCAGTTCTTCTTCGACCAGCGCGCACTGCTCGGCGGTGGCGCTGCCGCCGTAAGCCGCCTTGAGCTTGAAGCCGTTGTAGCGCGGCGGGTTGTGGCTGGCGGTGATGACGATGCCCGCTTCAGCGCCCTTCTCGGTAATGTTGAACGAGATCGCCGGGGTGGGGGCGTCGGTGCGCGTCAGCCACGTCACAATGCCGTTGCCCGCCAGCACGCGCGCCGTCTCCATCCCGAAGCGATCCGATAGGAAACGTGTGTCGTAGCCAACGACCACCTGCGGTGGCTCAGCGCCCTTGTGCTGCTTGTTGACGAAATCTGCGACCGCTTGCGAGATCATGCGCAGGTTGCCAAAGGTGAAGGTATCAGCGATCACCGCGCGCCAACCATCGGTGCCAAAACGTATCATGATTAGGGACCTTTAACTGAAAGCCTGAACGCGGAACGTCGTCAGTCCAGCCCGGTCTGGGCAAGAATTTCGCCGACGCGTTCGGACGTTAGGTCAAGCTCATTTAATATACTATAGGGTAAATCATGTTTCCGGACGTACTCCGGTAAGATTTTGATCGTATCGACGATATCATCATGATCGAGCTGATCGAGGCGGATGCGCGCCGATTCGAGCGTCGCGCGAATCGGCTGGATGTCCTGATTGTGGAGCGCAGCCGCGATCAAGATGCCGGGTCCAACCATATCGGCATACGGAACCGGGCGTCCGCGCGCGATGCGCGGTTCGACGGCGTAGGCGAAATACTGCTCGCTGCCTTCCTGCGGTCGGTGGCGAGGAGGCGCGCGTCGATCAGGTGGCGGATCAGCGGCCGCGCCTCCTCCGGAATCTCGGAAAGGCGGGCGACGCGGCGGCGCGGCGAGCCGGTCTCGGGGTCGATGCCGGCGAGCCAGGGAATCAGCGCCCGGCGGAGCAGCGCCTCGCGCGCCGCACGCTCGCGCGGCACCGCGGCGTCGCTGTCGGCAGCCTTGAGC
>JAEVZT010000147.1 GCA_023392115.1 Chloroflexota bacterium | reverse complement strand
CCGACGACCTGACTGCCGATCTCGACGAGCCGGTGGCACCGGATATCCACGAAGTGCCGACGCTGCCGCTGCCCGAAGAACCGGGCGAGATTCCGCAGCCGCGCCGCATTACCGACCCGAAGACGCTCGCAGGCAGCGATGGGCTTGACCCGAACCCCGATTTTCTGCCCGAAGAACCGCCGCGCCTCGACGACGACACGCCGCCGATGTTCGAAGACCAATCGACGATGCCGCACATCGACCCCTTCCAGCACACGCTCGTTCACGTCCCCGGCGAGGAACGGCGACCGCGTCCCGCGCAGCCGCGCCCGACGCCGCAGCCTGTCGCCTACACGCAGCGACCGGCTCCGCAGCAGCCACAGCCGACGATCCCCGCGCCGCCGTACACGCAGTCGCAGCCGCAGCAGCCGGGGATTCCGGGCGGATACGGCGTGCAGGGCGCGAACCCACCGCTTCAGCCGCGCCAGACGCCGCGCCGCCGGACGTTCCTTGGCTGCTCGCCCGGTTGCCTGATGGTCTTTGCCGGATTGATCGTCACCTTCTGCGGCGGTCTGACGATGATCGGGCTGATCCTGACGGCGACGCTCGGCACGCGCCTTGAGGAACAGCTTCAGGCACAGGTGGCGCAGGTTGACGATTACCGCAACTTCCAGAGCACGTTCTTCTACGACCGCACCGGCTCGCTGCTGTACGAGGCGTTCAATGAGGGGCGGCGGACGAACGTCCAATACGAGGATTTCCCGCAAGACCTGATCAACGCGACGATCGCCATTGAGGACGACTCGTTCTTCAGCAACCCCGGTTTCGAGATTCCCGCGACTCTGCGCGCGTTCACGCAGTATGTCGGCTTGGCGGAAGGTGGCAGCGGCGGCAGCACGATCACGCAGCAGTTGGTGCGTAACGTGCTGTTCGACTTTGAATACCGCGCCGAGCGGAGCGTCCAGCGCAAGGTCGAAGAAATCATGCTGGCGTTCCTGCTGACGCAGCGCACGTCGAAGTTCGACATCCTCGAAATGTACCTGAATGAAATCTATTACGGCAGCATGGCGTACGGCGCGCAAGCTGCCGCGCAAACCTTCTTCGGCAAAGATGTTGGCAACCTGACGCTCGGCGAAGCGGCGATGCTGGCAGGCTTGCCGCAAGCGCCCGCCAACCTCGATCCGCTCAACCCCGATCCCAGCATTCAGTCGGCGGTTGACGAACGCTGGCGTCTGGTGCTCCAGCGGATGGTCGAAGAAGGTTTCATCACGAGCGCGGAACGCGATCAGGCGCTGCGCGAGGGGCTGAATTTCGCCGAACCGCCGGAAATCTCGCTGCAAGCGCCGCACTTCACGGTCTACGCGCGGCAGGAATTCGAGTCGCTGATGGAAGAACTCGGCTACACGCCGGAGCAGATCGCGCGAGGCGGCTTGCGCATCTACACGACAGTTGACCGGCGCATCAACGACATGGCGCAGAGCGTCGCCCGCCGGCAGCTCGGTGGGTTGAGCGCGAACAACGTCAACAACGCGGCGGTGCTCGTCCTCAAGCCGGTAACGGGCGAAATTCTGGCGATGGTCGGCAGCGTCGACTACAACAACGATCTGATCGACGGGCGCGTCAACGTGACGACTTCGCTGCGCCAGCCGGGCAGCACGATGAAGCCGTTCACGTATGCCGCCGCCATCGAACAGGGAATGACTCCCGGCGACATCATCTGGGATACCGAAACGGTCATGCCGGGTTATACGCCCGTCAACTACGACCGGACGATGCACGGACCGGTGAGGATGCGGACGGCGCTCGCCAACAGCTACAACATCCCGGCGGTGCAAACCCTGCGCCAGATCGGCGTGCCGGCGCTGCTCGATATCATGAGCCGCTTCGGCGTGGAAAGTCTGGGCATGGATGCCAGCCAGTACGGCTTGTCGCTGACGCTCGGCGGCGGTGACATCACCCTGCTTGAATTGACGCGCGCCTTCTCGGTCTTCGCCAACGGCGGCACGCTCGTCCCGTCGACGGCGATCCTGTGCGTGCTCGACAGCGACGACAACATCCTCTACCAGTACGAGCAGGGCTGCCCGTTGGGGAATGTCACCGAGGCGACGGTCATCCGCGAGGGCTACGGGACGCAGGTGCTCGACCCGCGCATCGCCTACATCGTCAGCGACATTCTCGGCGACGAACCTGCGCGCCAGCCGGCGATGGGCGCGAGCAGCGCGCTGTTTACCGGCGGCATCGCGTCGTCGGTGAAGACCGGTACGACCGATAATTTCCGCGACAACTGGACGGTCGGCTACACGCGCAACGTCGCCGTTGGCGTGTGGGTCGGCAACACGCGCGGCGAGCCGATGATCAACACGACCGGCTTGACGGGAGCCGCGCCGATCTGGAACGAGGTGCTGACGGCGATTCACAACGACAGCAGCTTGCTCAACGAGTTCGCCGCCGATGGCAGCCTGCTCGCCGACCGGCTCGATCAGCCGCAGGGGGTTTCTCGGCGCGAGTTGTGCGCGATCAATGCCCTGCGCGACCCGGCACTCGACTGCGGCGGACGCATCACCGAATGGTTCCTTGACTCGCCTGCTGCCGTGTGGGACGGTCAAGGCTTGCAGTATCCGCCCGGGCAGCAGCCGACACCCGACAACCCGCCGCAGGCGGGTCCATGGCTGCGCGAAGTCGAACCGGATGTCTACCGCGTGCTGGTACACCCGCTGCCGCAGGACATCTCCAACCTGATCCAGTTTCAAGTCGCGCCGGGTCAGCCAACGCCGCCGCCGCCGATGTACTGCCAAGTGCCAGTCGAGCTTCAGGGCAGCGCGCCCGCCGCTCGCGAACAGTTGTTCATCGCGCCGCCGCCCGTGCCTGAAGACGCGGTGCGCGCTGAGCAGTACGCGCGCTCTGCGGGGTTGGCATTCCTGCCGACGATCGCCTGCACGCCTGATCTGCTGTCGGCGGCGGGCAACCCGGCGGTGGTGACGGCATTCATCAGCCAGCCGACGCCGGGTCAGGTCGTCGCCGATACGATCCCGATCATCGGGACGGCGCAGTTCACGCCCGATCAGGCGCTGTATTACAAGGTGGAACTGAGCGGCGGGCAGTTCGGCGGCGGTTGGGTGACGCTCGGCGACACGCATTACAACAGCGTCGTCAACGGGCAGCTCGAAGTGCTGCAAGCGCCGGGGTTGCAGTCGGGGAACTACACGCTCCAGCTTGTCGTCGTCGGCAACGACGGTAACTACGTCCAGCAGCCGTATCAGGTGCCGTTCACGGTGCCGTAATTGACGTAGACAGTGAACAGTTTGCAGTAGACAGTTTATGGTGAAGGGCATTTTTGCTGTAAACTGTCTATTGCGAACAAGAGTTCAATGAGGCGACCCGTGTCGGCACAAATCGCCGTTCCAATCGAGCAGATCGAGCAGTTTTGTCAGCGTCATCACATTCAAAGACTGGCGCTGTTCGGTTCTGTGCTGCGCGCCGACTTTCGAGGCGACAGCGACGTCGACGTTTTAGTGGAGTTTGAACCGGGGAAAACGCCGGATTTCTTCACGTTTGTCGAGCTTCAAGAAGAGTTGAGCGACATGCTGGGGCGACAGGTTGACCTGAACACGCCGGGCTTCCTGAGCCGCCATTTTCGTGAAAAAGTTGTCGACACCGCGCAGGTCTTGTATGAACGAGAATGACGAGACTCGACTAAAGCATATGCTCGAAGCATCACGTTCCGCGCTTGCTTTTGCCGAAGGTAGAACGCGACCGATGCTCGAAACAGATGAGATGTTTGCTTTCGCTCTCGTCCGCGCAATCGAGATCGTCGGAGAAGCAGCGGCACGAGTAACGCAGAGCACACGTGAACTGTATCCCCAGATTCCATGGAAAAACATCACGGGCATGAGAAACAAGATCGTTCACGATTACTTTGACGTTGATTATGACGTCGTATGGGAAACCGTTAGGCTCAGGCTGCCTGAACTGATTAGTGAACTGGAAAAGATTGTACCGTTGGAATAAGGGGGGATTTTGGGCGCGCAGGATCATCGAGAGAAAGCTGGACACCAGCCGGTGACGATCGCCATCGTCACGGTGAGCGACTCGCGGACGCCGGAAACCGACACCAACCGCCAGTACATCGAGCAGCGCATGACCGAACTGGGGCATATTGTCGCCGCCTACCGCCTGATCAAGGACGAGCCGGATCAGGTTGCAATGGCGCTTGACGAATTCTCGCAGCTCTCAAGCGTGCGTCTGATCCTGTTCAACGGCGGCACGGGCATCAGCCCGCGCGACACGACCTACGACGTGATCAGCAGAATGCTCGAAAAGACGCTCCCCGGCTTTGGCGAGCTGTTCCGCATGTTGAGCTATCAAGAAGTCGGCGCGGCGGCGATGTTAAGCCGGGCGACGGCGGGCGTCTACAACGGGACGCTCGTTTTTTCGATGCCCGGCAGCCCGAACGCCGTGCAGGTCGCGCTCGAAAAGCTGATCATCCCGGAGTTCAATCACCTCGCGTGGGAAGTCGTGCGCAAGGCGTGATCATGCAGCGCAGCCCGATCCAGCGTCTGGTCGAAGTGCTGACGGTGATGACCATCACCGTCTTCGCCGTCAGCGGATTCTTCGGGCTGCGGACGCTGGCGTGGCGACACGACACGCAGGTCGGCGTGCAGGTCTTGACGGGCGTCGTCGCCAGCGCGATCGCCGTTGGCATCCCCGGTTTGTTCTATATCCTCTTTGGCGCGTCATTCTTGCGCCTGCTGCGCATCGACTGGATCAGCGTCCAGTTCGGCGGCGTCGTTGGCATGGCGATCTACGGCATCGCCAACGCGATCGCGCCGCTCGTGCCGGAAGCCGCGCGCTTCGACGTGGGGCGCAGGCTGCTCGTCGGCGCGCTCGACGGCATGGTGATCGGCGTGGCAGCGGGCGCGGTTGTCGCGTTCGTCAGCGGTCGCCCGATGCGTTTTAGCCGCACCGGCATCACCCGCTATCTGATCGTGTTCATCGCCGTGATCTGTATCGTCTGGCTGGTCATTCTCATCTCAACCGCGCTCGGCACAAGCGACTTGGTCGCGCTGGGGATGCTCATCCCGCCGGTTCTGGTGATGAAGGTTATCATTTCGCGCCGGTTCGCTCAGGAAACGGCTGACGCTGGCGGGTACGGGTATGATGAAGGCGCGTATTACCCGCCAGAGGATGAGGGGTACTATCAGGAGTAGAAACACGCAGGATTGCGACTGGTTTAACCTCACTCCGCGCAACCTGTGGTCG
>JAEVZT010000651.1 GCA_023392115.1 Chloroflexota bacterium | reverse complement strand
CTGCGGCGCACGGTGATGCCGTGTTGGCGAACGGTGACGGTTTCGCCCCAGTGATACGCGCCGCCCGTCCAGACCTTCGTCGGCGAAACGATGCGGATACCGAGAACGCGCATCAGCAGGTGCAGCGGGATGATGCCGAAGGTGCTGCCTTTCTCGCCCAAGCCGCGCGGCTCATCGGGGTGATAAAACTCGTAGAACGCTTTCTCGGCTTTGAGGACGGCGACCTGCGTCGCGATCAGCCGTTTGAGGATGTCGGTCGCAAATTCAATGCTGCCGGTTTCGATTAGCCCTTCGCCGATCAGCGTCAGCCAGAAGGGGCGGACGCCGGTTGCGCCTTCGGCGCTGGCGGGATCGAAGCGGGGGTCGCGTGTCGAAAACATGACAACGCCGGTTGCGCGCAGGAACTGATCCGACAGCGCCCGCGTTAGCGATGCGGCGCGATCCAGCGGAACGCCGACCGACCACAAGGGCAGCACGCCGTTGAGATCAAACGCGCTTGTGTCGAGCGTCGCCGCTTCGACCTCATACACACGCGATAAGCCATCGGCGCGTACCCTGTCGATTTGCGCGAAGATCGATTTGCTGGTGTATGTCCCGTGTCCGGTCGACCAGACGAAGTCGCCAGCCGCAGCCGTTTCATGCACCCTCGCGCCGCTCCCATCAAGCCCGTCGAGCGTCAAGGTCAGCCCGGGAATGTGCTCCCAGCCGCCGCGCACGTGGACGACAAGCCGGTTCGGCGGGTCGAGAGGTTCGGCGAGAAGGTACTCCTCTTCGCCGTGAGCTTCGCGTAGGATAGGCACGCTGCCGGTCGTGATGTGTGTGTCGCGCTCGCGGTAGACGTAGCGCCCATCACCCTCGTCCCACAGGCTCTCCAGCGCCGCTTGCAGCGCCTCGACGCGTTCGTTCATGCGCGCTTCGATCGTCTCGTCGCGCAGGAAGTAAGCGATTTCACGCAAACTGATCGCTTCCGACAGCAGATAAGCGATCAAGTCGGGCGTCTCAATGTAGCGGATGTCGGCGTTCTGACCCCACGGCAGCCCTTGCGCGAACGTCGGAAAGAAGGGGTAGCCGGTCTGAATTTCGCTCTGCCACTCTGGCAAGCCGTCGCGATCCCCGTCGAGATCGGGCACGAACCAGCGGTCGAGGAACTTGACCAATCCGGGAAAAACGTCGCGCAGCGCCGCTTCATCTTCCGTGTACTGGAACACTCCCCACGCCAGACGCGCGAGGATCGGCATGCACAGGACTCCCTGCTGCTGACCCGCCAGCCCCGGCTTCCAGTCGATCCAGCCGTCCTCACGTTGGACGGCGAGATAGTTTCTGAGGACGCCCCACGCCCATTCAGGTGCGACCGGCGCGATGCCGAGCGCGGTCAGGTAGGCGAGCGCCGGGTTTTGACCGCTCCAGCCGCGCGGGTGATCGGTGCCGTCGCCGCGCGGACTGTATCCACGACCCGGTTGGCGGTTGGCGACGAACGACGCGAACGGCAGGCTGGCAGTCGGCTTGAGAAACGACTGTACAAGCTGCTGGTACGAGAAGGCGATCGCCGCGTCGGTGTCGGCGTCGCCGGTTTCGATCACGGGAATCGCTTCGGCTGCCTGTACAATCTTACGTAGGGCGGTATTCCAGTTGGCTTTCAGGTGAGCTTGTGCCAGCGCGATCGACTGTGCCTGTTGGGGCAGGGCGGCGTGCACCCAGCGGATAGTCTTTGTGCCGCCCGCGCGCAGGTTCAGCCGGACGGCGATCTTTGATGGGCTGTCGGCGCTGACGGCGGCAGGGTCGGCGATGATGACCGGAAAGACGTTGCCGATCGCACCAAGAGACAGCGCCTTGCCGCCTTCCGGAAGATCAATCGCTGTGAGTTTCAATTCCTTGCCGGACGCGGCGGCGAAACCGACGAGTTGGAGTTCGAGGTTGGTAACTGCGCTTGAGCCGGTGTTGCGAAGCGTGCAGCGCGCGCCGACCGAGTGCGAGTCGATCGCCCAGTATTCGACGCGAATGGTTACGCCCGGCACAATGTTCCCTTCGAGGCGAGCGTAACCGGGCGCGAAATCGGTAATCACGGGCGGCTTCGCGTAGGCTTGATACTGGTAGATCGGGCGATGATCGAGAACCCACATCGGGACGATGCTCGCCAGACCAACGCGCCCGCCGTAACGGGTTTGCAGCGCCAGCGCGGGCGAGTCCGCCATTCCCGGCACAACTTCCCAGACTTGATCATCAAGATAGTCAGTTGAGCGCAGCCGCGCGTCGGCGGCAATCTGGAGAGCGAATGGATGGGTCGGTGTCAACTGCCAGCGTTTCTCGCTCATGCGCGCTCCTGTCACCCGCCGCCAAGCTGCCAAGTACTGTCGATCTCATTGAAGCGGAACTGCTCTCCGCCGAGGCTGTACAGAACGTGATAGCCGTGCGCGGGTTCGTCAGCCGCGCCGGTGCTCAGAATGTGGTACTCGTAGCGGCTGATGTAGCCGAATTCAGGCGTCACACCCCATCCCAATGTCTCGCGGAGCTGCGGCACTTCGCGCCACAGTTTGCCGAAACCGCGTTCGGGCTGGTAGCGCCCTTCCGGCGGCACGAGGCTTGGGTCGGTTTCCGGCTCGCCTTCGATGAACGTGTCCTCGTAGATCGTCCAGTCACCGCGCCCTTCAGCCGTAATGACCAGCACCCAGATCTGGTTGGTTGGCTGAAGCCAGAACATGCGTCCGTGTTCGAACAGCTGCTCTGCGACCTGAATTTGCGCGATCGTCGGCGTCGGGAAGCCGGGCGGCAGCGGGGTCGGCTCGCCGGGGGCGAGCGTCGGCGCTTGCGTCGCCGGTGCTGTCGTCGCACTAGCCGTCGGCGGGCTGACGACCTGTGTTATTTCCGCCGTCGATGCGACGGCTTCGGGCGTCACTTCGGCGGTTACGGCGTCGGTTACTTCTTCGGTTGCGCCTTCGTCTGGCGCTGGAGTTGCAGTGACGACGAT
>JAEVZT010000645.1 GCA_023392115.1 Chloroflexota bacterium | reverse complement strand
CCGAGTACTGAAACGTCCCGTCGAGCGTCAGCGCGTGCTGAGCCAGCCAGCCTTCGGGCGCGTAGATTTCCTCGGCGTAAACGGTCAAGTCGGGTGTTACGCCGAGCAGGGAGCAGTCCCCTTCATGGCGCAGTTGGAGCGTTGTTAGGAAATGGAATACCGGCGGCTGCATGAGTCCCCTTCATTCCAATAAACCGATAATACGAAAAATATATAAAAAATCAGCCGCATTTAGTGAACCTGCGGGGCAGCTATGTTATACTACTTTTGTCATCAAATAATTCATCGTTAGGGGCAACTTCGATGACAGGACGGTTAGCCCACACGGCTATTATAATCGATCCAAAAGCGGAAGGGACGCTCGAATCGCAGGAGGCGAGCGAACCGTTGGTTCCCAGACATTCACAGACCATGATGGTTCCGTCGGTTCGACCGGGGCGGTTGACAACCGCGCCGGCGGCAGAGACAGGCTTGATCAGCGCGGTGGTGTTGTCTGGCGAGGGGGCTGACAACCACGACCGGCAGGATGCCTCGCGCACGACTGCCGAGACACAGGCATCGCCCAGCCTTAAACTGGAGGATGGCAGCGCGCCGTCCGTTTTGATCATCGAAGATACCTTTGAGCTCGCCGAAATTATCCGCGTTACGCTCGAACGGATGAATCTGGTGACGGCGCATGAGAGTCACGGGATGCGCGCATTCGCTCGTTTCAACGAGATGAACCCTGACATCGTGCTGCTCGACATCGGCTTGCCCGACATCACCGGCTGGAAGGTGCTCGACAGTATCAAGGAACGCCAGCGCGACTCGGGCGGCAAAATGCCCATCGTGATCGTCATCACGGCATACGGCGACCCGGCAAACAGGCTCGTCGGCAAGCTGCACGGCGTTTACAGCTATCTGATCAAGCCGTTCACCCCTGACGAGGTTGAACGGGTGGTGCGGATGGTGCTTGCCAACCGCGTTCAATGACCCGTCTCCAAATACGGGCAGTATCGGTCGCGGTGCTGCTCGTCTTGTTTTTCATGCTCCTTCTGCTGCTGCGCGGCAGCCCCGCGAGCACGATCCCTTCTCCTACGCCGCCCGGCGGCGATCACATCATGCAGGCGATCTACCGGCTTGAAGTCGAAGCGCTCGACGACGGCTGGACGTCCGAGCGCGCCCGGAGCGCGGGCGATCTATGGCGGCGTGCCGGCGATTTGACGCGAGCGGTCGCCTACTGGGAACGGGCGGACGCTGCCGCCGATCTGCTGCGCGATCTGTCGGAGGCGTATATCGAGCTTGGCGCGTGGGCGAAGGCGTCCGACGCGCTGCAAGGGCTGATCGGCGCTGCCCCTGATGACGCATGGGCGCGTTTTCAGATCGGCATCATCCGCGCTGCCGCCGATCCACAGGGCGCGCTGCCGCACCTGCTCGCCGCCGCGCGCGAACCGGGCTATGCTCAACCGCTGGCGGGCGTGATTGCTGCCGCTGAAACCGGCGATCCGCTGCGGATCGGCGTGGCGCTGGCGGACGCCGACCTGTGGGCTTACGCCGAACTCGCTTTCGAGAGCGCGGGCGGTGACCCGCTTGCCTATGCTTACGGCGGCTTTGCCCGCGACAGGCAGGGCAAGGACGGCGGCGCGTGGATTCGTCAGGCGGTCGCGCTCGCGCCTGACGACCCACAGGTGCGGCTGCTCGAAGGGCTGCATCTGCGCTCGGCGGGCGATGTCGATGCCAGCTTAGCGGCAGTCGTCCGCGCCGCCGCGCTCGATCCCGACAATCCGGCGGTGTTCGCCGAGTTGGGGCAGGCTTACGCGCTGGTCGGCGACAGGGACGCCGCCGAACGCTGGCTGACTTACGCCGTGTCGCTCTCGGACGGCGACCCGGCATACGAGGCGATCCTGAACCGGTTTCTCGACGAAGGGGAAGCGTTCTTGCTCGAATTAGGGATTACCGATGAAGCTGCTGCCACGTCTGATCCCTCACCCGCGCCACTGGAGTGAACCCATCTTCCTGACGGAAGCGCGGCGCGTTCGCTGGGGAGTTAGCCCCGAACGGATGCGCCGGTCGACGCGGCGCTGGCTTGGATTCGTCGTTGCTGCTGTGTTCGGGACGTGGGTGATCCTCGCGTTGCTGGGCGGCGAGTATGCCGACCGCGAGAATTTCGAAGCCTACAGCCAGTCGTTCGCCATTGGGTTGCTGTTTCTCAGCTTCGGCTTCTCCGTCCTGCTCGACTATCACAGCATGGGCGTATCGGTCAGGAGCATCAATGGCGAAATCAGCGCCCGCCGGATCGATCTTCTGCGCGTGACGCCGCTGCGCGAAATGCAGATCATCGCCGCCAAGTA
Source organism: Chloroflexota bacterium (assembly GCA_023392115.1). GTDB lineage: Bacteria > Chloroflexota > Anaerolineae > Aggregatilineales > Phototrophicaceae > Flexifilum. The sequence continues at coordinate 5,685 of JAEVZT010000645.1, read as the reverse complement.
CGCGGGCGCGCAGGTGCGTGCATGGCGGCGGACGGCGCTGATCATGTGCCTGCGGGCGGCTGCGGTCGTGCTGGCGCTGGTCGTGTCGCTGTTGACGCTCGCCGGCGAGCGGCTCTACCCGTTTTCGGCGCGCGAGTGGTTTTTCCTCATTTACGGACATGTTTTCCTCGCCGCGGTGGCGCTGATCTTCATCATCGAACCGCTGTGGCGGATGCGCGCGGTGACGGCGCTCGGCTTGGCGGTGTCGTCCCACGCGACGAGCGCGATTGGCATTGTCCTGTCGTCGGCGCTGTCGGTCTTCGCCTTCTGGCTGGCACAGTCAATCCTCGGCGTGGTGCTGGTCGCGATGATCGGGTTCATCTTGATCCCGTTCGTCGTCGAAAGTCTGGTGGTGATCATGCTTCCGCTGGTGCTGGCGCTGGTCGCCGCGTCGATCTACGGCTTCTATTCGCTGGTGCAGGTGACGAGCCTGCGCCATGCCGCGTGGCGCTTGGCGACGATGGATTCACGCTGAACGTGTGTTACAATACGCATTGTTTTGTCGCAGACGCTGGAGCGTAACCGTGCGAAACCTGATAGTCCTCGTCGTACTCGCGCTCGCGCTGGCGGGTTTGATCGGCGTGAACCGGCTGGCGGGCAGTTGGCATTACGTCATGTCCGCGCCATCGGGCGAATTGATGTACGTGGCAGCGTTCGACGCCGACGCCGACGACTTCAACGCCGACTGGGAGCAGTACGGCGGGCGGCTGTCGGCGCAGATTAGCGACGGCGTGATGCGAATCGAGGCGGGCGAGGTCAACAGCGGACCGTATTCGGCAGCCGCGCCCTATTTCGCCGACTTCGACGCGCGCGTCGATGCGTGGGCGCTGTCGGGTCCCGAAAACAACGGCTATGGCATGATCTTCCGGCTTGTCGACCGCCGGAATTATTACCTGTTCCTCGTCAGCAGCGACGGTTATTATCAGGTGCGGCGTGTCGTCGACGGCGATGAGAAAGAGCTGTCAACATGGATCGAGTCGCCGCTTGTCAACACCGGCTTCGATGCCGTCAATCAGCTGCGCGTCGTTGCGCGCGGCGACCAATTCCAGTTCTTCGTCAACGGCGAGCAGGTGCAGGTGTGCATCCCGAACAACCCGGATGCGATGAGCACGTACTTCATGGACACGTGCATCGACGGGCAGATGTTCGACACACTGACCGACGACTCGATCGCGCAGGGGCGGATCGGAGTCGTCGCGGCGGCGCTCGAACAGCCCGATGTGGTGGTCGCCTTCGATAACCTTGTCGTTTATTCCCCGTGAGGGATGTGGTTTTACGCCTATGAAAGTTCACCTCAGGACGCTCGGCTGCCGCCTGAATCAGAGCGAGATCGAGACGATGGCGCGCCAGTTCCAGCGTCAAGGACACGAGATCGTCGACGACCCGGCGCTGGCGGATCAGATCGTCGTTAATACGTGCGCCGTGACTGAAGACGCGGTGCGCGGCAGTCGCAAGCTCGTGCGCCAGCTCAACCGCTCGAATGGCGGCGCGGCGATCACGGTGACGGGCTGCTACGCGCAGCTCGCGCCGGATCAGATCGCCGTCCTGCCGGGGGTGGCGCGTGTGGTTGACAACTTGGGCAAAGACAATCTCGTGCCGTCGCTGACCGGGCAGCCGCTTGAACCGTTCGACCTCGAACCCCTCGCGCGCGACACGGCGGCGCATCTGGCGCGGACACGGGCATTCGTCAAGGTGCAGGACGGCTGCGATAACGCCTGCACCTTCTGCGTGACGACCGTCGCGCGCGGGCAGGGGCGCAGCCGATCGCTTGCCGACGTGATCGAGGAAATTCGCCTGCTGTGCGCGATGGGTTATCAGGAAGCGGTGCTGACCGGCGTTCATCTCGGCTCATACGGGCACGACGCGGGCGATCAGGACGGCTTGTTCGGCTTGGTAACGGCGATCCTCGCCGATACCGACATCCCGCGCCTGCGGCTGTCGTCGCTCGAGCCGTGGGACTTATCGCCTGAATTCTTCCGTTTGTGGGAAAACCCGCGCCTGTGCCCGCATCTGCACCTGCCGCTTCAAAGCGGCTGCGACGCGACGCTCAAGCGCATGCTCCGACGAACGACTCAGGCGCAGTTCAGCGCATTAATGGCAGAAGCGCGGGCGCGCATTGACGATCCATGCATTACGACCGACGTCATTGTCGGTTTTCCGGGCGAGACGGACGCCGAATTCGCGATCAGCGAGGCATTCGTCCGCGAAATGGATTTCGCCGGAATGCACGTCTTTCGCTACAGTAAGCGACCGGGGACGCCGGCGGCGCGGATGCGCGGTCACGTGCCGGAGAGCGTCAAGAAGGAGCGCAGCGCGCGGATGCTGGCGCTGGCGGCGGACATGGAACGGCGCTACGCCGAACGCCACGCCGGGACGACGCGCCCTGTGGTCTGGGAACACGTCGGCGGCGCGACGGAGGACGGCTTTGTCAACGTCGGTTATACTGATAACTACATTCGCGTTTCGTGCGTTCACCCGCGCGTGCTAACAGGACACCTGTTCCTAGCGCGGATTGAACGCTTTGACGAGGGGAAGATGCAGGCGGTCGTGACGCCGCTTCCGGCGTAGATCGCTTGTGCAAATGGGGGAGCGGATAGAGGATTCATGGCAGACGTAAAGGCGAAACTACAGGACGCGCTGAAACAGGCGATGATCAGCAAAGATGCAGCCCGCCGCGACCCGCTGCGCTTGATGATGAGCGCGATCAAGCAGGTCGAGGTCGATGAGCGGCGCACGCTGACCGACGACGAAACGCTGGCGCTGCTCCAGCGCGAGGTCAAGAAGCGGCGTGAGAGCATCGACGAGGCGCGTAAGGCGGGGCGCGGCGATATTGCCGAGGAAGAGATCGCCGAGGTGGCGATTATCGAGGAATTTCTGCCGCAGCAGTTGAGCCGCGCCGAGATCGAGGCGCTGGCGCGCGAGGCGGTGCAGCAGACCGGCGCGACCGGGGCGAAAGACATGGGCAAAGTGATGGGAGTCCTGATGCCGAAAGTTAGGGGCGTGGCGGACGGCAAGCTCGTCAACGAGGTTGTCCGCGACCTGCTGAGTTCGTAGCCATGTTGGACAGGCTGACGCGGTATTTCGACACGTTAACGCTGCCGCGCGGCGGGCTGCGCCGCGATGATCCGCTGCACCGGCTCGGGCTGGTGCTGGTGGCGGCGCTGTTCGTGCTGGGTTCAACCGTGATCATCGCCTTCGAGAGTTTCGTCCCCAGTCAGGACAGCATCACGACGCTGCAAGTCGGGTCGATCGCACCGCAGGACATTCGCGCCCCGTTCAGTATCACTTACCCGAGCGAAGTGCTGACCGAGCGCCAGCGTCAGGCGGCTGTCGAAAGCGTCAGTCCGGTCTACGACCCGCCCGACCCGAGCGTCGCCCGCCAACAGCTTCAGCTCTTGCAGCAAATCCTCGACTTCATCGACAACGTGCGTCATGACCCGTTCGGCACGCCCGCGCAGAAGATTCAAGACATTCAGCAGGTGATCGCGCTGACGCTCTCGCCTGACGTCATCGCGACGCTCATCGACATGGATGACGAGACGTGGCGCGAGGTCGCTGCCGAAGCCGTGCTCGTGCTTGAGCGGATGATGCGCGAATCGATCCGCGAGGTCGATTTGGCGCAGATTTCCGATCAAGTGCCAACGCAGGTCGCGCTGCGCTTCGACCCGCCGACGGCGGCGGTTGTCGTCGGCGTTGTGCAGGACTTGCTGCGTCCGAACCGCTTCCAGAACGCGGTGGCGACCGATCTAGCGCGTCAAGCGGCGGCAGCGAGCGTTCAGCCGCAGAGCCGCAGTTTCGAGCGCGGTCAGATCGTCGTTCGCGGCGGCACGCGCATTGAAGCGGCGGATTACGAGGCGCTCGACCATCTCGGGCTGCTCCAGTCGCCCGACCGGCGGATTCATATGATCGGGCGGGCGCTGCTCGCCAGCCTGCTCGTGATGATCGGCATGGCGATGTATATCGCCCGCTTCCCAGAGCGGCTGAACCGTCAGACAGGCTTTCTCCTGCTGCTGACGGGGATTTTCCTGCTGGCGCTGCTCGGCGCGCGGGTTTTCAACGGCGGCGAAAACCTGATCTATATCTACCCGGCGGCGGCGATGGCGCTGCTGCTGGTCGGTGTCACCTACACTGAGATCGCGATCGTTGCCGGCTTCAGCTTGGCGATCCTCGTCGGGCTGATGATCAACAACTCGCTCGAACTGACAACGCTGATCGCGCTCGGCGGGCTGGTCGGCGCGTTGATCCTGCGCCGCGCCGAGCGGCTGAACAACTATTTCCTCGCCGGCGTTGTCATTTCGCTGGCGAACGTCGCCATCGTGACGCTGTTCAACCTTGGCACGATCAGCAGCGAAGGCTCGAACTTTGGCACGCTGCTGCTGTACGCGCTGATCAACGGCGTGCTGGCGGCGATGACGGCGCTGGCGGGGATGTACGCTATCACGCTGATCTTCAACCTGCCGACGAGCCTGAAACTTGTCGAGTTGAGCCAGCCGAGCCAGCCGCTCTTGCAGCGGCTGCTGCGCGAAGCGCCGGGGACTTACCAGCATTCGCTTCAGGTGGCGAACCTGTGCGAGCAGGCGGCGAACGCCGTCGGCGCGAATGCCGAACTGGTGCGCGTCTCGGCGCTCTATCACGACGTCGGCAAGGTGCTCAACCCGGCGTTCTTCGTCGAAAATCAGGCGGACAACGTCAACCCGCACGACGTCCTCAACGACCCGTATCGCAGCGCGGCGATCATCATCAGCCACGTCATCGAGGGCGAAAAGCTGGCGCGCCAGTATGGGCTGCCCGCCCGCGTCCGCGACTTCATCATGGAGCATCACGGGACGACGCTCGTTTCCTACTTCTACAGCAAAGCTGTCGAGCAGGCGGAGCACGAGGAAGCCGTCGACATCGACCAGTTCACCTATCCCGGACCCAAGCCGCAGACGCGCGAGTCCGCAATCATGATGCTGGCGGACAGCTGCGAGAGCACCGTGCGCGCGCGCAAGCCGGGGCAGAAGTCCGAGATCGCCGAGATCGTGCAGATCATCTTCGATAACCGGATGCGCGACGGACAGCTTGACGAGTGCGACCTGACTCTGCGCGACCTCGACAAGACGCGCGAAATTTTCATCGAGATGCTGCAAGCCGTCTTCCACCCGCGCATTAACTACCCGGCGATCCCGACAGGAGCATCGCGGCGGCAGACGACGCAGGAACTCGTGCCGGAAGTCGCGGCGTCGGTGAAAGCCGACGTTATCGCCGCGCGCGAAGCGGAACAGGATGCGCCGATCGAGCGCGCTGACTTGGAAGCGGCGAAGCGCAGCACCGTCGAGATTTCTCCCGCCGCCAGCAGCGACAACGACGACTCGCCGCTGCTCGAAGTCCCGCCGCTGCGCCGGACGCAGCGCATGACTCCGGTCGAACGGGCTGAAGTCGAAGGAGAGCGACCACAGGATGACGACGTTTCAAATCGACGTACAGAATGAAGGCGCTTACCCCGTCGACGCCGATCGGCTGCGGGGGGCGGCGCGGGCGGTGCTGTCGGCGCACGACGTCGCGCCGGGGAGCGCGCTGACCGTCGTCATCACCGGCGACGACGACGTCGCGGCGCTGAACCGCCAGTATCGCGGTATCGACGCGCCGACGGACGTGCTCTCGTTT
>JAEVZT010000133.1 GCA_023392115.1 Chloroflexota bacterium | reverse complement strand
ACGTACACGCCGCCGAAGCAGCGGACGGGGCGCGACAGATTTACGGCGCTCGCCTACACGACGACGGCGCTGTCCTTTGTTATTATCCTGACCGGGGCGCTGGTGCGTGGCAGCGGCGCGACGCTCGCCTGCGTTGACTGGCCCCTTTGCAATGGCGCGCTGCTGCCGTTCGATCAAGGGCAGTTGGCGACGATCCACATGCTGCACCGCTTCTCGGTTGCGGCGCTCGGCGTTTCCCTGATTTTGTTGGTATGGTCTGCATGGACGAGCCGGCAGGACAGCCTTTCGCGCCGGCTGTCGGTATTCGCGCTGGTCATGTACCTAGCGCAGGCTGGCGTCGGCGCGTTGTTCGTGCTGACGAGTGCCGCTCCGCTGTGGGGTGCGGCGCACGTCGGTTTCGCGGCGGCGACATGGGCGCTGCTCGTCGCCTTGAGCGCAGTTGAGTCGTTAAATCATCAGTCTACAGAGTTACTGGATAGCGAATGGCAACAGTCCAAGCCACTTCCCAATTAGGCAAGCCCACCTTTAAGACGACCGTGCGCGATTATGTCGAACTGACCAAGCCGCGCATCGTCCTGCTGCTGCTGTTCACGACCCTGACGGCGATGGTCATCGCCGCCGACGGCATCCCCGATCTCGGCGTGCTGGTGGCGACGCTGATCGGCGGGACGCTCGCGGCAGCCGGATCGAGCGCTATCAACCAGTTTTACGACCGCGATATGGACGCGACGATGGCACGTACCTCGCGCCGCCCGATCCCGTCGGGACGGATCGCGCCGACCAACGCGCTCCTGTTCGGCGTCGGGCTGGTCGTTTGGGCGACCCTGATCCTGCTCGTCTTCGTCAATCCGCTGTCGGCGCTGCTGGCGCTCGGCGGCGCGCTGTACTACGTCATCATTTATACGCTGCTGCTCAAGCGCAACACCGTTCTTAATATCTTGATCGGCGGCGGCGCTGGCGCGATGCCGGTGCTGGTTGGCTGGGCGGCGGTGACGGGCGTCGTCAACTTCGAGGCGCTGATCCTGTTCGCGATCGTCTTCTACTGGACGCCGCCGCACAGTTGGGCGCTGGCGCTGTTGGTCAACGCCGATTACTCGCGCGCCAACGTGCCAATGATGCCGGTCGCGCGCGGCGAGGACGTGACGCGCCGGCAAATTCTGCTCTACGCGATCATGCTGCTGCTGATCAGCGTGCTGCCGAGCGTCTTTGGCACGTTGAGCATGATCTACGCGCTGGCGGCTGTCGCGCTCGGCGTCGGGCTGATCCGCTCGTCGATCCAGTTGATCAAGCTCAAGACAGGCGCGGCGGCGCGCAGCACCTACAAGTTCTCGACCGCCTACCTCGCCTTCCTGTTCATGGCGATGATCCTCGACGTTATCCTGTTGTAATCAGCGGGGCGCGTCGATGCGCCCCGTTAGTCGCTGTATCCCTAGGAAGTCACCGTGCAAACCCGATTGAACTGGCGCAATCTCGGATGGGCGGTTTACCTGTCAGCCGCGCTGCTGGTGATTGTCGCCGCCTTCTTCCTGTTTGAACTGTTCAGCTTCAATGAAAACGCGGGCGAAGTGGAAGCCGTTTCCGTCACTGCCTACCGCAGCCGCGTCGATTCGCTGCTTGCAAGCGCCAATTCGGCGAATGCCGAAGCGGCGATCGCGAAGTACGCCTGCGCCGCCTGTCACCGCGACGGCGCGGACAACGGTATCGCGCCCGCGTGGGAAGGGCTTGCCGAGCGCGCGGATGACCGCCGCCCGCCAATGCCCGCCGACGCCTACCTCTATGAGTCGATCGTTCACCCCGGCGCGTTCGTCGTCGAAGGCTTCCCGAACTCGATGCCGCAGAATTACGTATCGCGCATGACCGATCAGGAATTGGGCGACATTATCGCCTATCTCCTCACACCGGAAGCGCGGTAGATGTACCTCGATGCGTTCACGCTCTCGGCGGTTGTAGACGAGTTCATGGACACGCTCGTTGGCGGGCGCGTGCAGGACTCGGTTCACGTTGATGAAGACAGCTTCGGGCTGGAGATTTACGCTCATCACAAGCGCCGCTACCTGTACATCAGCGCCAACCAGACGACGCCGCGCGTCCACCTCGTCGCCGACAAGCTGCGCCGGGGCGTGACCAAGCCGTCGACGGTCGGCTTGCTCCTGCGGCGCTACGTCGAAGGCGGGATCATCGCCCATGTCAGCCAACCTGCGTGGGAACGCATCATCCAGATTGACGTGCAGGGTGCCGAAGGCGACGTGACGCTGATCGTCGAGCCGATGGAACGGCGCAGCAACTTCCTGCTCGTGCAGAAGGGGATCATCCTCGACTGCGTCCGCCGCGTCGGCGCTGATGAGAACCGATACCGCGTCAGCCTGCCGAATCATCCCTACGTCCCACCGCCGCCGCAGACCGGCAAGCTCGACCCGCTGGCGCTGACGCTTGAAGGGCTGCTCGGCATCCTGAGCCAGAACGACGACCCGAAGCGCAAGGCGCACCAACTGCTGACGGCGCGACTGCTCGGCGTCAGCCCGCTAATCGCGCGCGAATCGGTTTTCCGGACGACCGGCGCGACCGAGACGAAAGCGGCCGACATTGATCCCGAAAAGCTGCTCGGCGCGCTGCACTCGGTCGTCGACCCGCTGGGGCGGCGCGAGTGGCAGCCGGGAGTTGCCGAGGGCGAGCGCGGGATTGAGGCGTTCAGCGTCTACCCGCTCGAGTCGCTGCCCGGCTGGCGGCGCGTCGAGACGGTCAGCGAGGCGCTGGCGCTGTTCTATACTGCCCCGGTCGGCGAAGATGCCTATAACGCGGCGAAGAAGCCGGTGCACGAGGCGATCAACGAGGCGAAGGCGAAGCTGTCGGCGCGGTTGGCGTCGCTCAACCGCTCAATGACCGACGACGCCGAGCGCGAGGTGCTGCGCCAGAGCGGCGAACTGATCCTCGCGTACCAGTACGCGATCGGCAAAGGGCAGACCGAGCTGCGCGCGCAGTACGATCTCAACGCGCCCGAATTGGCGATCAAGCTCGAGCCGGAGCTGTCGCCGCTTGAAAACGCGCAGCGCTACTTCGACAAGTACAACCGCGCCAAACGGGCGCTCGACGATGTGCCCGACCTGATCGACGAGACGCAGAACGAGCTTGCCTTCCTCGGTCAGTTGGCGACCGATCTCGATCTGGCGCAGAATTGGCCCGAGATCGACGAGGTGCAGCAGGTGTTGCAGGCGAAAGGTTACTGGCGCGGCAAACCCGCCGGACGCATCACCGGGGGCGGCAAGTCCGCGCCGCTGCGCGTCGTGACGAAGGACGGTTTTGTCATCTGGATCGGTCGCAACAGCCGCCAGAACGACATCGTCACCTTCGACAAGGGCAGCCCGATGGACTTGTGGCTGCACGCGCGCGATGTCCCCGGCGCGCATGTGATCATCAAGTGGGATGGGCGCGCCGTGCCCGAAAGCGTGATCGAGGCGGCGGCGGCGATCGCCGCATACTACAGTGCCAATCGCGGCGAGGGCAGGGTGATCGTCGACGTGACGCAGCGGCGCTATGTCCGCAAGATCAAGGGCGGCGGGGCGGGCATGGTCACCTACCGCAACGAGGAAACGCGGACGGTCGCGCCGCAGTCGGAGAAAGACTTCAACGTGTAACTGGTCAGCAGGCAGCGAAAAGGGATGATTTCTGATGGCGAAACAAGCGCTCCACCCGAAACCCGGCACGAAGATCAACTTGGGCAGCTTCGACCCGAACGATACTGGCGGCTACGACAAGGCGTCGGCGCGGGCGGAAGAAAAGCAGCTTGAGGAACGCCTGACCGAACTTCAGGAAATCCTTTACGCGCAGGGGACGAAGGCGCTGCTGGTCGTGTTTCAGGCGATGGACGCGGGCGGTAAGGACAGCGCGATCAAGAAAGTCTTCGACAGCGTCAATCCACAGGGCGTTTCGGTCGCGAATTTCAAAGCGCCAACCTCGAACGAATTGGCGCACGATTTCCTGTGGCGCGTCCACCTGCGCACGCCGCCAAAGGGCTACATCGGCATTTTCAACCGCAGCCATTACGAAGACGTGCTCGTCGTCCGCGTCAACGGGCTTGTGCCGGACAACGTCTGGAAGGCGCGTTACGATCACATCAACGCCTTTGAACGCATGCTGTACGACGGCGGCACGCGCATCCTCAAGTTCTACCTGCACATCAGCAAGGACGAACAGAAGAAGCGGCTGCAAGCGCGGCTCGATGACCCCGCGAAACACTGGAAATTTAACGTTGGCGACCTCGCGGTGCGTCAGCAGTGGGATGATTACATGCGCGCCTACGAGGACGCGCTGACGCGGTGCAATACCGATTACGCGCCGTGGCACATCGTCCCGGCGAACAAGAAGTGGTATCGCAATCTCGTCGTGACGCGGACGATCGTCGAGACGCTGGAAGACATGAAGCTGGCATATCCTGAGCAGACTCAGGACTTGAGCGGCGTCACGATTCCCGATTAGTCGAGCAAGCGTCAGCCATCATTCACACTCTTCAACTTGCAGCGTGAGCAGCCGGTAGCTGTTGCCGATCGGGTTTCCGCTTGCGTCGCTCACGGACAGGCGCTCCAGCGTTTCATAGTCATAGAACCCAGTGTTGACGGCATACGTGCCGGGCAGATCTGGCAGGGTGAGCGCCGCGAAATCGCCGAAGATAATATGACCCGGCACCGTCCATGTGTCTGTCGGGCGTTCGCTCGACGGCGCGCCGTCGTACTGGCTGACGATCTCCGATCCGTTTTCGGGTACAACGTGCAAGAACATCTGATAGTACCGGTCGATCGGCTGGCGGACTGACCACGTTTGCGCGAGTTCAAACTGCTGACCCGCGCAGTAAGGTTCGTCGCCTCGCGTATCCGAACCGATCAGCTCGATGCTGTCGCCAAAGCGCACATCGTGCCGGGTGCGCTTCTCCATGTTGACGGCGAACACCTGATAATCGGGCGTTTCAAGCGCCAATTCGCCAAGATAGCGGTCGGCATAACGTTGGAGTTCAGGGAAATACCCCCATGTGTCGTCTCGAACATGGAGTGCGGGTTCCTCAAAATATAAGTTCCGCAGGTAATCCACGCGGTTGCGATTGGTGTCAAACGCTTCGAGCACCATCATCGGGGCAGGGTAAATGAAACCGCTGCAGCTCTGCCTGCCGGTGTATAGACCCACGCGTGAAGCATCGCCCCAGTACCAGACGCAGTCATGCTGCTCCGAATGCGCGTTGACGTAGTCAGTGACGGGGGGCAAGCGTTCGGGTAAATTTGCATCCCACCACGCCGATTGTCCAAAACGTTGGGCATAGTCCGTTCCGGCGATCAAGATGATGGCGCTGGCGGCGATTTTCACCCATGTTGGCTGCTTATATATCGCGTCAATGCTGAGCGCTGCAAGCAGAATGAGTGGTGTGAGTACCTGAAAGAAATAGTCGATACGCCATGCCCGTCCGATTGACGCGCCGAGCGTCGCCAGCAGCAGCCAGAAGAGGCTGAAGGCGACGAGGCGCGGCTTCGAGGAACGCCATAGCAGGAGCAGTGGCAGCGCCAACAGCAACAGCGGCGCGAGGAAAGGCAGCGCGCTCGTCAGAAAGTATCTCTGGAATAGTTCGATGCCCTCCTGCCGGAGATGCCATATTCCTGAACGTTCGGCAGTGTATAGAAAGTTGGTTTCAAACGCCTGATACCATGCTTGTTCAAGAATACCCTGCTGGGAGGCGATGAGGATAAAGGCGACGATGAGGACGGCGAAGCCAGCTGCGATCGCAGTGATGCTGATGATGCGGCGCTTTGGAAACTGCCATGCAGCGAGGAGCAGGAGCGCGGGAAACTCGAACAGATTGACCTGTTTGGAGAAGAATCCGGCTGCGAACAGTGCACCCGCCAAGACGAGATACGCTGCGCGTCCACGGCTGATCGCCGCTGCCAGCATCGCCGCCGCCGTGAATGCCGACATGAGCGTCACCGTATCGGCGCCCGCCATCGTTAAGCGGATGGTGGCGAAGATAGCCGTCAGCAAACCTGCTGCGAAGGCTGCGACCCGACTTCGGCTTAGCGCCCACATCAGACCCGCTGAGAGAGGAACAGCGATGATCGTAAGCATCAGCGCAGCGATTTTTACCGACTCTGCTTCATTCCCGAATAGACTCAGGAACGGGCTTAAATACAGATAGATCATGGGCGGCTTGTGATCCCACGCGTCGCGGTATGGAAGTCCACCGTCATTTATGACGCGGGCGACACTGGCAAACACCCAGTCATCCGGTGACAAACCGCGCGCGCGAAATCCTTGTAAACCGTGAAAGACTGCAAGAAACGCTACAAGAACCAGCACACCGAGCAGTAACAAAGATGAAGCCAATTTAACGCGGTTTGCCGTGATCACGGGGGATGACTCCCTATCAGCGATTAGCGGTGATGGTTGCCTGTTGGACATGCTAGTCGCTTGGGCTAGCGGCGCGGCGAGCGGCTTCAAGCACCTGCCCGATGAAGATTTCGCGGACACACGGGTGATATTTCGGGTCGGCGCTGCCCCAGTCGAGGACGCGGCAGGGGCGACAGCCGATGTTTGACGTGAGGACGAAGTGCCGTTCCGGCGCGCCCCATGGGCGAAACTCGACCGGATCGGCGGGACCGAAGAGCGACACGGTTGGCGTGCCGACGGCGGCGGCGAGGTGCAGCGGTCCGCTGTCGGGTCCCAAGACGACGAGCGCCCGTTCAAACAGCGCTGCCAGCGTCCCGACGTGTGTCTCGCCGACCATGATACACGCCCGGTGGCGCATGGCGTCGGTGATGTTGTGGACGAGCGCCATCTCGTGATCGCCGCCGGTGAAGACGACCGCTGCGTCTAGCTGATCCGCCAGCGTGTCGGCGACCTGCGCCCATTTCAACCCGTCCCAGCGTTTGACCCACGTCCCTGAGCCGGGATGTATGACGAACAACCGCTGTCCCGGCTCTAACCCCCACTGGTCGAGATAGCCGTCAATCCAGCCGCGATCGTCACCGGCGACGGGGAAATGCAGCGGCAGATCGGCGGGCAGCGGTGTGCCTGTCAGCCGTTCGACGAGGCGCGCGCTCTGGACAACTGCATGTTGGCGCTCGAAGGGGATGGCGTCGGTCAGGAACGGCGCGACATCGGGCAGGTTATAGCCGATACGCTGCGGGATTCCGGCGAAGCGCGCCAGCATCGCGCCCCACCAGTGATCGGGGCGGAAGATAATCGCGCTGCTGTAGCCGATCCGGCGCAGGTGGCGCGCCGAACGGATTGCCAAGCTGTACGGCGAGCGCCAGTTGGGCTGTGGCGTCCGGCTGAAACCGGGAAACGGCAGCGTCAGCACCGCGTCAACGTCGTCGCAATTCGCAAGGACATCCGCCGACCAAGGACCGACGAGCGCGTGAATTTCTGCGTCGGGGCAGGCGGCGCGGAGCGCGCCGATTGCTGGGGTTGTCAGCAGCACGTCGCCGAGATGATCGGGTCGAATGAGCAGGATACGGTTGACGTCGCCCTTACGCTGTCCGAGGATCGGCAGCCTGCCGGCGAGTTGGAGCAGCCCGCGCCGGACGCGGTGCTTGAGCGGCAGCGTGTGAAACGCTTCCGCCATGCGCCGGTTGCGAAGGACGAGCGCTTCTCTATCCAACCCCGATTTCCCCGTAAATATCGAGCAGGCAGGGAATCAGCGCCGACCAGTCGTAATACTTGCGGACGATCGTCCGCGCCTCGCCGCCGAGCTTCTGCCGTTGCGCCGGGTCTTGCAGTAGGCGGATCACCGCGTTGGCGAAGTCTCCTTCGCTGTCGGCGATGATCATCGCGCGGCGCGCTTCCGCCTGCAAGCCCGCGACGGCGATCGACGTGGCGACGACTGCGCAGCCCGCCGCCATCGCTTCGAGGATTTTCAGGCGCGTGCCGCTGCCCATTCGGAGCGGGGCGATGTAAACCCCGGCAGCATGCAGGAACGGCTGAATCTCCGCGACCCAGCCCGTCACCTCAACTTGATCCATTTCGCGCAGCGTTTGCAGGCTGGCGTGCGGCTTTTGCCCGACGATGTACAGCCGCGCGTCGGGGATGCGCTCGTGGATCAGCGGCAGTACCGAGCCGGTGAACCACTGCATCGCGTCGACGTTCGGACGGTAATCCATTTTGCCGGTGAAGACGAGCACATGCTCGCCGAGTTCCAGCCGCCGCTGCGGCGGATCGGTGTAGTGATCGACGAAAATGCCGTTCGGCACGACGTAGACCTGCCGGTCGATGCGGAAGGGCTTGAGCGCGTCGGCGTCCTCCCCCGACACGGCGATCACGCCGTCCGCTTGAGCGCAGATCGCGCGTTCGAAGCGGGCGATCCGCCGCGCCTGCACGCGCGAATAGATGGCGGCTGCAAGGCGCTTGCGGCTCTGTTCCTCGACCGAGGCGATCGTGTTTTGCAGCGCGTATTCGGCGTTGTGCGCGTCGTAGATCAGCTTGGCGTTTGGCTGGTATTGGCGGGCAAGCGGCAGGTAGATCGCCATCTCCAGCCCTTCGAACTGGATCAGGTCGAAGCGGCTGCTCGTCAGCAGGGCGCGCAGTCGGTCGCGCGCTTCGGACGTTTCCAGCCGCCGCACGAGATCCGGCTGGCGCGTCAGGGCGAGATCGCGCAGGCGGTGGGCGATGCTGCGCGCGGGCGGCGTCACGGTGATGATCCGCTCGCAGATTTCCGGCAGCGGGGTCGCGTCGACCGCCAGACTGCCGTCATGGAAGCTGAACAGGGAAATCTCGTGCTTCGCGTCGTGCAGACCGCGCAGGATGCCGTAGTTGCGTAAAGCGCCGCCCTGATGCGGCGGGTAGGGCAGCGCGGGAGTCAGCAGTAAGGCTCGCATAACGTCTAAAGGACACCTTTGTATACCAATAAAGCGATGCGCGCCGTCGCTTCCCAAGTGAATTGGGCGGCGCGCGCCAGACCCGCCTTTTCATTCGCTTCACGCCACGCGCTGTCGGTGATGGCGCGGTACATGGCGCGGGCGATATCCGCCGGATCGTCGGGATCGACCAGCAGCCCGACCGAGCCGACGACTTCCGGCAGCGAGGAGCGGCTGCTGACGATCGGGACGGTGCCGCACGCCATTGCTTCGAGCGCAGGCAAGCCGAAGCCCTCGTAAAATGACGGCGTGATCAGCGCGGTCGCGCCGGCGTAGAGCGCGGGCAAGGCGTCTCCCGGCACGTTTTCGCGCCACAGGACGCGCTCGCCGAGGCGCATCTGCTCGATCTGCGCCATCGTCTCGTCGAACAGCCAGCCGCGCCCGCCGGCTAAGACGATCGGCGGCGCGTCGGGGAGCATGTCGAGCAGGGCGGCGTAAGCGTTGATCAAGCCGCCGATGTTCTTGCGTGGTTCGAACGTGCCGACGTAGAGCAGGTAGGCGGGCGGCAGGTCGAGATCGCGGCGGTACTGCTCAAGCACCTCAGGCGCGACTGGATGAAACCGTTCGTCGGCAGCGAGCATGTGAACCGTGATCTTGTCCGGCGGCACGTCGAGCATCGTCGTCAAATCGCGGCGTGTCGCCTCGCTGTCGGCGAGAATGTGATTCGCCTGATCGACGGCGCGCTCGATCTGGTCGTTGTAATAGCGGCGGCTGTCGGCGGTCAGGAACTGCGGGTAGTGCAGGAAGTTCAGGTCATGTACCGTGATGACGTGCCTGCGCGCGCCGCGCAGCGGTGGGATGAAGTCGGGTGAGTGCAGCACGTCAAGGCGAAAGCGAGCGAGTTCGACTGTCAAGGCGAGGCGCTCCAGCCGGTGATGTGACGGCGTCCACACGGAAGCGCGGCGAAAGCGTCGGACGAGGGAAGCGCGCATCTTTCGGCTGTGAAACACCGTGTAGTCGTTCTCCGCATCCAGCCGTTCCAGCGCTTCAATCAGACGGATAATGTACGTGCTGATTCCGCCCGTGCGGTAGTGCGTTAAACGCGCGTCAATGCCGATCCGCATCATAGGCGCAGAGTATAGCCCTGCGGCGGACGGATGTCCAGTTAGAACCAGCGCCCCGTCAGCGCGACCTCACCCCGCACAACCTGCGGTCGTGCTGCCCCTCTCCATACGGTTGAGGGCAGGACAGTTTTAATAAGTCCGAGTGTTGAGACGCGCCGCCCGACGCTCAAAGCGTCGGGCTACGGAAAAAAGCCCCGTGAACGGGGCTGAACAGCCCGCTTGAGCGGGCTTACAGGGGGTTGAAACAGCCGTAGGCTTTGAGCCTACGGCGGCACAAAGCCCATCATTAT
>JAEVZT010000497.1 GCA_023392115.1 Chloroflexota bacterium | reverse complement strand
CGCCGATCCTGCTCGGCAACTACTACGATCACCAGCAGCCGCAGGAAGAACCGGAAGCCACGACGGTTGGGCGCGCGATCTTCAATCGCATCCTGCCGGACGAGGTGCGTTTCGTTCAGGACACGCTCGGCAAGAAACAGCTGCAGACACTTGTCGACAAGTGCTACCGCCGACTCGGTTCGGAACGCACAACCGAGATCGTCGACAAGATTAAAGACCTCGGCTTCCACTTCGCGACGGTTTCGGGCACGACGATCGCCGTCACCGACCTCACGATCCCGGATGAACGCGCCGAGATTCTGCGCGAAGCCGAGTCGATTGTCGAACGTGCTGAGCGTGACTTCCGTCGTGGTCTGCTGACTGAGGAAGAACGTTACCAGCGCACCATCGACGTCTGGAACCGGGCGAAGGATCAGCTTCAGGACTTGATCCGCGACTCGCTCAACCCGTTTGGGCCGATCGCGATTATGGCGATCTCCGGCTCGACAAAGGGCGGTTTCGGTCCGATCACGCAGCTTGCCGGCATGCGCGGTCTGATGGCTGATCCGTCGGGGCGCATCATCGACCTGCCGATCCGCAGTCACTTCCGCGAAGGGCTGACCGCGCTGGAATACTTCATTTCGACGCACGGCGCGCGAAAGGGTCTGGCAGACACGGCGCTGCGTACCGCCGACGCGGGTTATCTGACCCGTCGTCTTGTGGATGTGGCGCAGGACATGATCATCAACCGCGTTGACTGCGGTACGGAAGGCGGCATCTGGATTCGCCGCTCGGACGACATCGCCGGACAGACGATCTACGAACGTATCGTCGGGCGCTGCGCCGCGCAGGATATTTACCACCCGGAGACGGGCGAGTTGATCGTCGCGCGCAACGGCATGCTCGACGAGGACGTGGCCGAGGCGATTCAGAACAGCCCGCTCGAAGAGGTCTATGTCCGCAGCCCGCAGACGTGCGCCCTCATTCACGGCATCTGCGCGCTGTGCTATGGTCGCGATCTCGGTCGCGGCGACATGGTCGAAATCGGGACGGCAGTCGGCATCATCGCCGCGCAGTCGATCGGTGAACCGGGCACGCAGCTGACGCTGCGCACGTTCCACACCGGCGGTACAGCGCAGGCGAGCGGCGACATCACCAGCGGTTTGCCGCGCGTCGAAGAGCTGTTCGAAGCGCGCAAGAAGCCGAAGGGCGAAGCGGTCGTCACCGACATCGGCGGCGTGCTGCGTCTGAGCCGACGTGAAGGCGTCCGTATCGCGACCGTCATCGACAGCGAGGTCTTCAGCGAGCAGCATGACCTCCCGGCTGGATGGATTGTCAACGCCGAGGAAGGGCAGCACATCGAAGCTGGCTTCATCCTCGCTCAAGACGAAGATTCGGGCGAGAAGCTGGTCGCCAAGATGGGCGGCACTGTCCACATTGAAGACGGTGAGTTGTTCATCCGCTACGAGCGCCGTCAGGAAGCCGAGTACGAAATTCCGTCGAGCGCGCGCTTGCTGCCCGGCATCGAAGACGGCGTGACGGTCACGCCCGGTCAGCAGTTGACCGAAGGCGCGAAGAACCCGCACCGCATCCTGCGCATTCTTGGCGCGGAAGCGACACAGCTTTACCTGCTGTCGGAAGTGCAGAAGGTTTACCGCAGCCAAGGCGTGAACATCGCCGACAAGCACTTTGAGATCATCATCCGCAAGATGCTGTCGCGCGTTCAGATTAGCAAGAGCGGCGACGGCAACCTGCTACCCGGAGAGCTGATCGACCGCTTGCAGTTGATCGACATCAACCAGCGGATGATCGCCGAAGGCAAGGAACCGGCGGCAGCTGTGCCGGTGCTGCTCGGCGTGACGAAAGCCGCGCTCAACACCGACAGCTTCCTGTCCGCGTCGAGCTTCCAGCACACCATTCGCGTGCTGGCGGGCGCGGCGATCGAGGGCAAGGAAGACAAGCTGTACGGACTGAAGGAGAACGTCATCATCGGCAAGCTGAGCCCGGCGGGTACGGGTTTCCATACCTATCAGGATCGCGAGCTTGTCGCGCCGGTGACGAGCCTTGAAGCGCAAGGTACGCTTGACTTCGACGCCGACGCCTTCGACACTGACGACATGGACGAAGAGAGCGTCGGGCGCGATCGCGACGACCACTAAGGGTTACATTTAGGGGCGCAGCATGCCGCGCCCCTACGGCAATAAATCAAAACAAAAAGGCGGGGTGAATGTCCAACCCCCGCCTTTTTCGTTACGGTTGTAGCACGTCCAAATCAGCAGTCGTAACCCGCGAGGCTCTCAGCGGGGCGGACGGCATCATAGAGCATCCAGTAGAGCGGACGCTCGGTGCGGTCGGCGCTGGTCGTGTCGACGACGCAGGCGCTCCCCGGCACGACAATGCTGTAGGCGGCGCGTTCGTCGCTGTTCTCGATCAACCCTGCGAGCGTGGCAAAATTGAGATTCCACAGGAACATGTTGCCGATGTAATCGCTCTGCTGCCCGATCTGGAAGGCGCGGATGGTATAATTTGCTTGATCCCAGCGGTCGTTCCAGCCAATCCAGTCTTCGCCGTGCGGGACGGGGCTTGGATAGCCATCCCATGTCGCCCAACCGAATTCCGTTACCCACATGTCAACATCGGCGTGTCCGCTTTCGACCATGATGTCGCGGTAGGCGCGGATGGTGTCGCCGAAGTAGAAACGCGGGTCTTCATCCCATCCAGTCGAGCCGCAGCAGGTCGCATCGGGCGAATTCGCCCAGCCATAGGGATGGACTCCAACCACAATGTCGCGGTAATTCGCCAGTCCGGCGGCGTACATCTGACGCAGGAAGGCGCGATCATCGACCGACCCGCTCGTTGTGCTCGTGGGCGCAAGCCCGCCTGTGATAATTGTGATCGATGGCGAGTAGGCGCGAATCGCTTGGTAGGCGGGCGCGAACAACTGCATGTAGCCCGCGCCGTTAAAGGGCAGGTTGCCACGCCACTCGCGGATCAGGTTCGGCTCATTCCAGACCTCAACCGCATCGATCGCGCCGCCGAATTCGCGCAGCATGAGCGACAGGAAGTTGGCGAACGCTTGCGGATCCGCCGGCGGTCCATCTTCCTCGTGCGTCGAACGCGCCCACTGCGGTGCCTTAACGACGCTGAGCAGAATGTTTAGCTGGCGGCGGTCGGCGTCCTCGACGTACATCTGCACCCTGCGGAAGAAGACGCTCACCTCGTCGGGAC
>JAEVZT010000124.1 GCA_023392115.1 Chloroflexota bacterium | reverse complement strand
TCGCGGCAAACAGGTGATCTTCGCCGTCCTGCTGATTATGATCATGATTCCCGGCGTGGTGCTGCTGATCCCGCAGTTCATACTGGCGAAGAACCTCGGCTTGTTGAACAGCCTGCCCGGTCTGGTGCTTGTCTACAGCGCGGGACCGCTTGCGTTCAACACGTTTCTGCTGCGCGGCTTCTTTGAAAACTTGCCACGCGAACTGGAAGAGTCAGCCATCATCGACGGCGCGAACCCGTTTACGGTCTTCTGGCGCGTCATGCTGCCGCTGGCAGCGCCCGCCATCAGCACGGTAGCTGTTTTCAGCTTCCTCGGCGCGTGGGATGAATACCTGCTGGCGCTCAATTTCCTGACCAACGAAAGCCTGCGCACCCTGCCGATCGCCATCGCTAACTTCCGCGGGCAGCACGCGTCGAACTGGGGGCTTGTGTTTGCCGGTTCGCTGACGGCAGTCATCCCGACGATCCTGCTGTTCGTCTTCTTCCAGCGCTATTTCATTCAGGGGATTACCAGCGGAGGCGTGCGCGGATGAAGCCGTTCTCTCGCCGGATGGCTGTCATCGCTTCATCCGTCTGTTTACTTGTGCTTGCATTTGGAGGGGGTGTTGTGTTCGCCGTTGAAACCACGATCCAGATCGTGCCAGACCAGAGCTTCTATTATCCCGGCGAGACCGCCCGCTGGACGACAGCCGCCAGCACCGGCAGCGCGATTCGCAGTTTCGGCGTCCGCGTCACCTACCTTGACGAGGCGGTCGCCGAGTTTGAAGCCCCTGCCGCCGATGGGCGCGCCGCGCTCGAGTGGACGCCGCCGAGTGACGCGCCGCGCGGCTACGGCTTGATCGTCGACGCGCGCGACGAGGCGGGAGATGTCGTGGCGACGACCAGCACGGCGTTCGACGTCCTCAATCACTGGATTGAAGCGCCGCGCTACGGCTTCCTCAGCGATTTCAGCGCCGGAAGGTCGAACGACGACGCGACGATCGCGTGGATGCTGCGCCACCACATCAACGGCGTGCAGTTCTACGACTGGCAGTACCGCTGGGAAGACCTGCTCCCCGACACCGAGCAGTTCAGCGATGGGCTTGGACGCCCGCAGTCGATGGCGACCGTCCGCCGCCTGATCGATCTGCTGCACGGGCACAACATCGCCGCCATGCCCTACACGGCGATCTACGGCGCGTCGATGGCGTTCGCACGCCAACACCCCGAATGGGCGCTGCTCGACGCGCTCGGCAGCCCATACGAATTCGGCGGCGACCTGATCGGGATCATGGATCCGACGCCGGGATCGCATTGGAATACGCATCTGCTCGGCGAATTCGCCGACGTGCTCGACAACACGACCTTTGACGGCATCCACATCGACCAGTACGGATCGCCAAAGACCGGCTTCGACAGCGACGGAAACCGTGTCGATCTGGCGGAAGTCATGCCCCGGTTCATCGACCAGACGGCGGCGCTGGTGCAAGATCGGCGCGGCGAGCGCGGCGTGACCCTGTTCAACAGCGTCGGCAACTGGCCGATTGAGGCAGTCGCGCCCGCCGGTCAGGATGCCTCGTATATCGAGGTCTGGTCGCCGTACGACGATTACCTCGATCTCAACCGCATCATCACCAATGCCCAGCGCTGGGGGAACGGCAAGCCGGTGATCCTCGCCGCCTACATTCCGCCCGACCGCGCGATCAACTGGCGGCTGGCAAACGCCGTGATCGCCGCCAGCGGCGCGTTCCACCTCGAAACCGGCGAACCCGGCGTAATGCTGGCAGACCCGTATTTCCCGCTGTTCGGCGCGATCCCGGCGGAACAGCAAGCGCAGTTCACGCGCTTTTATGACTTCCTCGTCCGCTACGAAAACGTCCTGTCCGTTGGGACAGTGGCGGGAACATCCGATCGCCACGATGCGGTTGACCTCGGCGATGTACGGACGCGCGGCATCCGTTCCAAAGACCGTGTCGTGCCGATCGTGCGTGCGGGCGCGGGATTCGAGACCTTCAGCCTGATCAACTTCCTCGACATCGACGCCTCGAACTGGAACGCGCCGACGACCGTCGAGCCGACGCCGCTCACCGACCTCGCCATGACGATCGCCGTTGACCGTCCGGTGACAGACGTCTGGTACGCCTCACCTGACAGCGCCGAGCGCATGAACGCCGAGGCGCTGCCCTTCACCGTCGATGCCGGTGAGCTGCATTTCACCCTACCCTGTCTTGATTACTGGAGCATGATCGTCGTGGAGTACGAAGATGGTCGCTAATGCCGCGTTTCTCGATCGCGAGGGGCTGCATCATCACAGCCTGCGCGTGATACTCGACAACCAGCAGCCGGGCGGCGGCTACCTCGCCTGTCCGAACATGCCCGACTATCAGTTTTCGTGGTTCCGCGACGGCGCGTTCATCGCCTACGCGCTCACGCTCGACGGCGCGCGCAACCCGATCCCGCATTCGGTCGGCATCGCCGCCCAGTGGGACAGCGCCGGAAAGTTCCACGCGTGGTGCGCGCGCATGATCAACAACCGCGCCGAGGCACTCGAGCGGAGCATTGCCCGCGCCGAACGCGGCGAACCGGTAGTGACGGAAGATACGCTCAACGCGCGCTACCGTGATGACGGCTTGATCGGACCTGAAGGCTGGCCCGAGTTCCAGCTTGACGGGCCCGGACTCTGGCTCTGGTCGCTGGCGAAGTACGTCGAGGTGTGCCGCGTCCGCCCGCTGCCGCTCGTGTGGGAGAACGCGGTTGTCCTCACGGCGCGCTATCTGTCAGCCGTCTGGAAGTCGCCTTGCTATGACTGCTGGGAAGAACGCGGCGACGCTGTCCACATCAGCACCCTCGCCGCGATCTACGCCGGGCTGAAAGCCGCCGAACGCCTCGTCCCCGGCTTCAGCTTCGCGGCGGTTCGTAACGAAATTCGCGACTTCATCCACACGCAGGGGATAACACCGCACGGTGAGCTGGCGAAGTCCGTCGGCGTGGACGCTGTTGACGCCAATCTCCTGCTCGCGGCGCTGCCCGAGGACGGCTTGCTCGCGCCCGACGACCCGCTGATGCGGCGCACCGTCAAGCGAATCGAACGCGATCTGCTGGCAGTCGGGCATGGCGTTCACCGCCACACTGAAGACACGTATTACGGCGGCGGCGCGTGGGTCTTGCTCGGCTTATGGCTGGCATGGTACGACGCGCAGACCGGCAACGTCGAGCGCGCGCATGATCTGATCGCGTGGATGGAAGCGCACGCCGACGCTGAAGGCAACCTGCCCGAGCAGGTCAACAATGTCATGCTTGATTCGAGTTTCTATGACGGGTGGGTCGAACAGCGCGGGAAAATCGCTCAGCCGCTGCTGTGGACGCACGCCAAATACCTGCTCGCGCGTCGCGCGCTCGAAGACGCCTATTGAGCCGCTGCCAAGACAGAGGTCGCCGGGCTGCCGGCGACTTCGGTGGCAGCAGGCAGCCGACTCGCCTGCCCTTACGTTTTCACGCTCCCCGCGGTCATGCCTTTGACGAGATGCTGGCGCGCGAGGAAGTAAATAATCACCGCCGGCAAGCTGTAGAGGATGGCGAGCGCCGCCAGCCTGCCGAACTCGACATTCCCGCGCTGGCTGAACGCGGTATACAAGCCAATGGAAATGGGGAACATCTGCGGGGAGCGCAGCAGGATGAACGGCACGAGGAAATCTCCCCACGCGCCGAGAAAGGCGAACATCCCCGTCACGGCGATCCCCGGCGCAGTGAGCGGCAGCACGACGCGGATCAGTCCGGTGAGCCGGTTGCATCCGTCGAGCCACGCCGCTTCTTCGATTTCCGCCGGGATCGTGTCCACAAAGCCTTTCATGATCCACAGCGCGACCGGCAGCTGGATCGCCGTCAGGACGAGGATCGCGCCGAGATAGGTGTTGATCAAGCCGAGCAGGATGCTGATGCTGAAGACAGGGACGATGATCGACGGGATCGGCATGATCCGCGTGAGGAGCAAGCCGTACATCAGGATGAATTTCCCCGGAAACTCGACGCGCGACAGCGGATATGCCGCCAGCGTCGCCAGCAGTGACGTCGCGACCATCGTCGAGAGCGACATGATAAGGCTGTTCTTGAGCCAGTTGACGACGTCGCCTTCTTCAAACAGGTTTGTAAAATGCTCCAACGAGAGGGCGTCGGGCATGCGCAGCGCAATGCTCGCCTGCGGATCGACCGAGGCGACGAGCAGCCAGACCAGCGGCACGAAGAAGAAGAAAGCGAAGCCGATCAGGAGTGTGTAGGTGGCGGTTTTGTCGAACAGTGACATGAGCCGATGCCGCATAAGTGACTTCCCTAAAGCCGGACGCGCAGTAAACGGAGATAGATGCCGGCAATCACAAGATTGATCACCAGCATGACGACCGACGCCGCCGAACCATATCCCAGTTCGCTAAAGCGGAACGCGTTCCGGTAGACGAAGATGCTGATCAGTTCAGACCTGAACAGCGGACCGCCATTGGTCAGCGCGAACACGAGTGTGAAAACGCCGAATGTGAACAGCGTGATCAGCAGGAAGTCGAGCAGGATCGCGTATTTGATCATCGGCACGGTTACGAACCGGAATCGGTTCCATCCTGATGCAC
>JAEVZT010000446.1 GCA_023392115.1 Chloroflexota bacterium | reverse complement strand
CCCCTCCCCGCGACCTTCGGTCGCTTCCCTCCCCCGAATTCAGGGGAGGGCGCAAACAATGCAATTCACCCCTCTCCGAATTCGGGGAGGGGGCGGGGGTGGGGTCAGAAATACACTTACATTTCTTCGTAACCGAAGTACTACTTTGCAGTAAGCGACTCGGGGGCGCTATAGCGCTCCTCGGTGTCATTCCCACCATTGGAGTCCCAAAATGGCTTTATACATCATCCTCATGGGCGTGCAGGGCGCGGGCAAGGGTGAACAGGCGAAGTTCATCCGCGAGCAGTACGGCATCCCGCACGTCTCGACAGGCGACCTGTTCCGCGCCATGCGGACGCGCGAGGACGACCTCGCCCGGCGCGTGCAGACGATCATGGCGGAAGGTCGGTTGGTCGACGACGCGACGACGAACGAAGTCGTCGAAGACCGGCTCAACCAGCCCGACGCGCAGAACGGCGTGATCTTCGACGGCTACCCGCGCACACCGGCACAGGCGCAGTGGCTTGAAGGCTACCTTGAGCGTAAAGGCGAGCGCGTCAACGCCGTCATCCTGCTCGAACTCGACCTGTACACGGCGTTCAAGCGCGCGTTCGGGCGCGTGACGCACGCGCAGACGGGCAAGAGCTATAACATCTATTTCAACAGCGAGGGCATCACATGGGAGTTCATCGACTACCCGGACAACGCCCTATTCCCGCCGCGACTGAAGGCGGTTGAAACTGAAACCGGCGCGGAACTGGTGCGCCGCCCAGACGACGCGAGCGCCCATGCGATCCTCAAGCGGATCGACACGTTCGTCGAGACGACCACGCCGTTGATCAACTACTTCGACGCCAAGGGGCTGGTGCGCCGTATCAACGCCGATCAGTCGATCGAAGCGGTGGGCGAGGATATCAAGGCGGCGATAGAAGAGAGTAAGAGAAGTTAACAGTAAACAGTTTACAGTGAACAGTAGAACCCCGACTCTCTGACTGTGAACTGTGGATTGTAAACTGTGAACTGGAAGCGAAGTGACATGACTACGAATACTGTCAGAAGAAGCAGCACGATCCACCTGAAGACGTCGGAAGAACTTGCCATCATGCGCGAAGCCGGACGAATTGTTGCGCGCGCGCATCAGGCGATGCGCGAAGCAGTGCGCCCCGGCGTGACCACCGCTGAACTCGACAAGATCGCCGAAACGGTGATCCGCGATCACGGCGCGACGCCAGTCTTTCTCGGCTATCCGAAGCCGAACGCACCCGATTTCCCGGGGTCGATCACGGCGTCGGTCAACAACGAGCTTGTTCACGGCATTCCCGGCAAGCGCGTCCTGAAAGAGGGCGATATCATCAGCCTCGACTGCGGCTGTACCTATCAGGGCTTTGTCGGCGACTCGGCGTTTACGATGGGGGTCGGCGAAATTGCGCCGGCGGTACAGCGGCTTCTGGATGTCACGGAGCAGGCGTTATACGTCGGCATCAAGGCGGCGGTGCTGCCGAACGAGACGAAAGACGTTTCGATGGCAGTTCAACAGTTCGTCGAGAAACACGGTTACAGCGTCGTCCGCGAATACACCGGACACGGCGTTGGGCGGCAGATGCACGAGGAACCGCAGGTGCCGAACTGGTGGCCCCGCCACGCGCGTCAGCGCGGGTGGGTGAGCTACCGCTTGCAGCCCGGCATGACCTTCGCCATTGAGCCGATGGTCAACGCCGGACGACCGGAAACGCGCGAGTTGGACGACAAATGGACGGTGGTCTCGCGCGATGGGTCGCTGTGCGCCCACTTCGAGCACACAATCGCGGTCACTGAAGGCGAGCCGCTGATCCTGACGCTGCCCTAAAGGTTACGCCGGGTTCAGAGGGTCTAAATTGACCGTAGACTCGAACGTTCAAAGCCATTATAATCTACCGTCTGATAAGAACGCTTTTGAGAGAGCGAGTAGTGTCATGCGTGTTACAGCATCCGTGAAACGACGCTGCCCGAAATGCCGCGTGATCAAGCGTCACGGGAACGTCATGGTCATTTGCAGCAACCCGAAGCACAAGCAGCGTCAGGGTTAGCTCAGGGAAGGGAAGTCATCGCTTATGGCTCGTATTGAAGGTGTCGATCTGCCTCGTGATAAGCGTGTCGAGATTGCGCTCACCTACATCTACGGGATCGGTCGTTCGACGAGCAAGCAGATGGTTGCTCAGGCGGGCGTGAATCCAGATACCCGTGTGCGCGATCTTACCGAAGCCGAATTGCAAGCCCTGCGCGACGCGATCGGCGGTCTGACTGTTGAAGGTGACCTGCGCCGTCAGGTGCAGCTCAATATCAAACGTTTGTCGGAAATTGGCGCTTATCGTGGTCTGCGTCATCGTCGCAACCTGCCGCTCCGTGGTCAGCGTACCCGCACGAATGCCCGCACCCGCAAGGGACCGAAAAAGACGGTTCCCGGTCGTGGTCGTCGTCGCGGCGCGACGAAGAAATAACTATGAGTTTGCGGCGGCTGCGCTTCCGGTTTCGACCGGGGCGCGGTTTCGCTGTCAACTGATCACCTGTTCACAAACGAGTGCGCCCTCGCCAACCCGGTAGGGCGCATCTTACCGTAAGATTCCGTCTGGAGAACTGATATGCCACGTACACCGGCAACAAGGCGAGGTGGTGGTCGTCGCGCCACTACCAAGAAGGCTGTCAAGAACATTCCTTATGGGCAGGCGCATATTTTTGCGACCTTCAATAACACGATCGTTTCGCTGAGCGACCAGTCGGGCAATGTCGTCGCGTGGGCGAGCGCCGGCACGTCCGGCTTCAAGGGCAGCCGCAAGAGCACGCCCTATGCCGCCCGCGTCGCCGCGCAAGCTGCGTCGGACAACGCGCAGCAGCACGGCATGCAGGAAGTCGACGTGTTCGTCAAGGGTCCCGGACCGGGACGCGAGGCAGCGATCCGCGCTATTCAGGCGAGCGGTTTGAAGGTGCGCTCGATTACCGATTTGACCCCTGTTCCGCATAACGGGGTTCGTCCGCCAAAGAAGCGCCGTGTATAGCCTGTAGTTTGAGGGGACGCGAGATTTGGTTATGGTCATGAATAACATGGTGTTGCCTCACAAGGTCGAGAGCGATGCCACCACCCGGAATTACGGGCGCTTTACCATCAGCCCGCTGGAAAGCGGCTATGGGCTGACGCTCGGAACCGCGCTTCGACGGGTTCTCCTGTCGTCGCTGCCCGGCGCGGCAGTGACGAGCATTCGCGTCTCGGATGTCCACCACGAATTCTCGGCGATTCCGAACGTGCGCGAGGATATGACGCAGCTCATCCTTCAGGTCAAGCAGCTTCGCCTGCACCTCGTCGAAGGCGTTGAAAGCGCGCGTATGCGGCTCGATCATCGTGGCGAAGGCACGGTGACTGCGGCGGACATCGTTCCCCAGCCGGAAGTCAACATCATCAACACCGATCTCTACCTGTTCACCGCCGACTCCCCCGACGCTCACATCGAGATGGAGTTTGAGGTGCAGGCGGGGCGCGGCTACAGCCCGGCGGAAGAACGCGGGCGTCTGCCGATCGGCGAGCTGCCTGTCGACGCGATCTTCAGCCCGATCCGGCGCGTGAATTTCGAGGTCGAGCGGGCGCGCGTGGGTCAGCGCACGAACTACGACAAGCTGATCATCGAAATCTGGACGGACGGCACCGTTCGCCCGGAAGACGCGCTCAATCAGTCGGCGCAGATTCTCATGAAGCATCTGACCGTCATCGGCGGCGCGATGCCCGGCGCGATGCCCGGCGATTATGTCGGCGGCGACGAGATGGGCATGGACGACGCTGATGGACGTCAGCCCGCGCTGTACGAAAAGCCGATCGAAGAGCTTGACTTGAGCGTGCGCGTGTTCAACTCGCTCAAGCGCACCGGCATTACGACGGTTGGCGATGTGCTCGACATGCTCGACCGCGGACCCGATGCGATGCTGGCAATCCGCAACTTCGGCGAGAAGTCGCTGGACGAGCTGGTGGTGAAACTCAAGGAGAAGGGTTATCTCGAGCAGAGCTACGAGACCCCGACTCAGGTGAATGACTAAGGGATACAATCATGCGACATCGCGTTAAAGGCAAGCATCTAAAACGGGACACCGGCGAGCGTAAAGCGCTGATGCGCGCGCTGGCGCTGGCGTTGATCGAGCACGAGCGCATCGAGACGACTGAGGCGAAAGCCGCGTTCGTCCGCGACTACGTCGAGAAACTGATCACGCTGGCGAAGCGCGGTCTGGCGCACCCCGATCCGGCGCGCGGCGTTCACGCCCGCCGAATCGCGGCGAGCCGTTTGTACAACAAGCGCGAAGTGGTCGGCAAGCTGTTCGACACGATCGCGCCGCGCTACGCAGACCGACCGGGCGGTTACACGCGCGTCCTCAAGCTTGGACCGCGCAAGGGTGACGCCGCGCCGATGGTTTTGCTTGAACTGGTGGATCGCCAGCAGAGTTAAGCCGTGAACGTCCCGTTGATCCGCTACCGGGGGACGCTCGCCTACGACGGCACAGCGTACCTCGGCTTCCAACGGCAGGCGGAAGGGTTTCCCACCATTCAGGCGGCGGTCGAACAGGCTGTCGCCAGCGTGAGCGGGCAAACGGTCAGCGTGATCGGGGCGGGGCGGACGGACACCGGCGTCCATGCGGTCGGGCAGGTCATCGCGTTTGATGTCGGCTGGAAGCACAGCGCTGAAGCTCTTTTGCGGGCGATCAACGCTGTCCTGCCAGACGACATCGCGCTCCAAGACCTGAAGGCGGCGGAAGCGCCGGACTTTCATCCGCGTTACGACGCGGTATCGCGCGTTTACAGGTACACCCTATACGAGTCGTCGCAGCGAAATCCGCTGATCCGGCGCTGCGCTTGGCAGGTTCGTCCGCCGCTTGACGGTGAGGCGATGGCAGGGGCAGCGGCGCTGATCATCGGCGAACACGATTTCGCGGCGTTCGGCAAGCCGCCGCAGGGCGACAGCACCATCAGACGGGTGCTGCGCTCGGAATGGACACGGCAGCCCGATACCTCCGGCAGCCGCTGGACGTACTGCATCGAAGCGAACGCTTTTTTGCAGCACATGGTACGCCGGATCGTCGGGATGATGGTGGATGTCGGACGCGGGCGAATGGCGCTCGACGACTTCAGACGCATCTTCCAGAGCGCGCAGCTCGCGCAGTCGGTGACTGTCGCGCCGCCGCAGGGGTTGACGCTGGTCAGGGTGGTTTACTGAAAAGAGTGTTGCGGGAAAGAGACGCCCGCAGAGGATGTAAAGACATGATAGTGAAAACCTACTCGACGAAGCCGACGGATATCGAGCGGACGTGGTGGGTGATCGATGCCGAAGGGCAAACGCTGGGGCGTCTCGCCTCACGGATCGCTCACCTCTTGCGCGGCAAGCACAAGCCGTATTTCGTCCCGCATTTGGACACCGGTGATTTCGTGATCGTCATCAACGCGGAGAAGATTCGCGTGACGGGCAACCGCCTTGACGACAAGAAGTACTACCGCCACTCGAAATATCAGGGCGGCTTGACCGAAACGACCCTGCGCGAGCAGCTGGAACGCCACCCGGATCGCCCGATCGCGGACGCGGTCGCGGGCATGCTGCCGAAGAGCGCTCTCGGTCATCAGATGATCAAGAAGCTGAAGGTCTACGCCGGACCGAACCACCCGCACGAAGCGCAGAAGCCGGTCGCGCTCAAGCTGGAAAAGTAATTAGGAGAGTCAAATGTCGGCACAGTACTACGAAGGCATTGGGCGGCGCAAGGAAGCTACTGCGCGCGTTCGCCTGTTCCCCGGTGGGACGGGACGCATCGTCATCAACGACCGCGACGGCAACGAGTTTATCTCGCGCGCCGGCGACATGGAAATTCTGCTCCAGCCGCTGACGACCATCGGGCAGGAACGGGGCTATGACATCTCCGTTCA
Organism: Chloroflexota bacterium; assembly: GCA_023392115.1. Lineage (GTDB taxonomy): Bacteria > Chloroflexota > Anaerolineae > Aggregatilineales > Phototrophicaceae > Flexifilum. The sequence goes on along the minus strand of JAEVZT010000446.1, from coordinate 748 downwards.
TGTCAATGGTGGCGGCGTCACCGGTCAGCGCGACGCGATTCGCCTCGGCATCGCCCGCGCGCTGCTCAAGATCGACCCTGAGCTGCGTCCGCAGCTTCGTCAGGCGGATCTGCTCACCCGCGACGCGCGCATCAAGGAACGCAAGAAGCCCGGTCTCAAGCGCGCGCGTAAAGCCCCGACCTACACCAAGCGTTAACGGCTGGGGTTATTCTGTTGTAGTTGATAGGCAAGGCGGATTTATCCCCTTGCCTGTTTTTGTTTGTAGCGGTTGAAGGCGACAGGCTGTGACATGGCTGGACAAACGACATACCTTGTATTCGACTTTCCCGACGGACGCCTGACCGATCACGCGCCGATCCTCCGGTTGATGGAGCGCATCGCGGAAGGCGACCGCTTCCAATTCCTGAAGAAGGCGATTGTCTGCGACGACTCGCCGGGCGACATCTACGTGCCGAATTCGCCGGAGACGCTCGCGAACGCGTGGCGCAACGCCATGCGTGCCGCCGCGCGATACAACGGCTACTGGATGGAATTCGAGGACGACGAAGCTTTCCGGCTGGCGTTCGGCTTCGACCCGAACGATCCGCGCCGCCTGTTTCTCTCCGTCCGCACGTCGTCGATCAACCGCCCGACCGATGCCGCGCGCGTCCGCGAACTGGCGCGCGTCGCCGAACTGATCTACGAGACGCTGTCGCCGCATTACGGCTTCGGCTTCTTCTCCTACGAAATGCACGAACTGCCAGAACCC
>JAEVZT010000371.1 GCA_023392115.1 Chloroflexota bacterium | reverse complement strand
ATCGTCTGGCAGTGCCGCCGCACCGCCGACATGTGCGAGCAGCTCAAGGCGGAAGGCTTCGACGCCGTGATCTACGACAAGACCGGGCTGGTCACCGACGCCTACTTTTCGGGGACGAAGGTGACGTGGCTGCTTGACAACGTGCCCGGCGCGCGCGAACGCGCCGAACGCGGCGAACTCGCCTTCGGCACGGTCGACAGCTACCTGATCTGGCGGCTGACGGGCGGCGCGCTGCACGTGACCGACGTCAGCAACGCCAGCCGGACGATGCTCTACGACATCCGGCGCGGCGATTGGGATGACACGATCCTCGAACGGCTGCGGATTCCGCGTTCCGTCCTGCCGCGCGTCCTGCCGAGCAGCGCGATCTACGGCGAAACGACGCTGTTCGGCAAGCCGATCCCGATCGCGGGTGTGGCGGGCGATCAGCAGGCGGCGACGTTCGGGCAGGCGTGTCACCATCCGGGCATGGCGAAGAACACCTACGGCACCGGCTGTTTCCTGCTCATGAACACCGGCGATCAGGCGATCGCGTCGCAGAACCGGCTGCTGACCACCGTCGCGTGGAAGCTCGACGACGCGCCAATGCAGTACGCGCTCGAAGGCAGCATCTTCATCGCCGGGGCGGTCGTCCAGTGGCTGCGCGACGAACTCGGTATCATCGGCGATTCTGCCGAGAGCGAGCCGCTGGCGCGGAGCGTTCCCGACACGAACGGCGTTTACTTCGTCCCGGCGTTCGTCGGGCTTGGCGCGCCGCACTGGGACGGCTACGCGCGCGGGACGATCGTCGGGCTGACGCGCGGCAGCGGGCGGGCGCACATCGTCCGCGCGGCGCTCGAAAGCGTCGCCTACCAGACGCGCGACGTGGTTGAGGCGATGCAAGCCGATTCGGGGATGGCGCTGCAAACCCTGCGCGTCGACGGCGGTATGATTGGCAACGATTTCCTGATGCAGTTTCAGGCGGATATCCTCGGCGTGCCGGTGCAGCGCTCGCAGATCGCCGAGACGACGGCGCTCGGCGCGGCGTACCTTGCCGGGCTGGCGACAGGCTTCTGGTCATCCCCCCAGCAGATCGAGCAGCAGTGGGCGGTCGATAAGACGTTTGAGCCGTCGATGAGCGAGGATCAGCGTGAGACGCTGTACAAGAACTGGCAGCGCGCCGTCGAACGCTCGAAGGCGTGGGCGTAAAGGAGGATTGTTCCCTATGCGCTTCAAACCTCACCCCGTTTCGCTGCGCTCAACCGCCCCTCTCCGTCGGGAGAGGGGCAAGAACACACGGACAAATGTCCCTCTCCGTAAGCGAAGCGACGAGAGGGACGGCTTGCGAAGCAAGCAGGGTGAGGTTACATCGGTGAGTAAGGAACGCAGACCAGTATTAGACAAGCTTGTGATCGAAATCTAGCGGAGATCTAGTGATGACGGCAGTCAATGCGGAAATGATCGACTTTCCGGCGAACGGCGGGACGGTGCCGGGGTATCTGGCGCGCTCGAACTTCGACGGTGACGCGCCGGGCGTGGTCGTCATTCAGGAATGGTGGGGGCTGAACGCGCACATCAAGCGCGTGACCGACGCCTTCGCCGGGGCGGGATTCGTCGCCCTCGCGCCCGACCTGTATCGCGGGCAGGTGGCGACCGAACCGGACGAGGCGCGCAAGCTGGCGATGGCGCTCGAATTTCCGCGCGCGATGGCGGACATTCAGGGCGCTGTCGATTACCTGATCGCGCAGCCGTTCGTCCAGCCAAAGCAGATCAGTGTGGTCGGCTTCTGCATGGGCGGCAGGCTGGCGGGCTTGATGGCGCTCGACGGGCAGAATATCGGCGCGGTGTCGGCATTTTATGGCGTCCACGAGCTTTCGGATGCGGACGCGCAGAAGCTCGACGTGCCCCTGCTGGCGATCTACGGCGAAATGGATCGCAACTTCTCGGCGGACGTCATCAGGAACAACCAGCAGAAGCTTGAAGCGGCGGGCAAGGCGCACGAAGTCGTCGTCTATCCCGGCGCGCAGCACGCCTTCTTCAACGACGATCGCCCGCACATCTACAACAAAGAAGCGGCGGACGACGCTTGGAAGCGGACGGTTGACTGGTTCAAAAAGCACTTGGCGTAAACCATGACGATCCTCGTCTCCGGCTTGATCAATATCGAGACGACGCTGCGCGTTGACGGCTTTCCGATCGCCTATGAGCCGGTGCGCTACCCATTTTTCGGCGTCAGCAGCACGGTTTCCGGCGTCGGCTATAACGTCGCCAAGGCGCTGACGACGCTCGGCTCGCGCGTTGATTTCCTCTCGATGATCGGATCGGACAGCGTCCGGGTGTCCGTACGCCGCGCGCTCGACGAGGACGGGATCGAGTCAACCTATGTGCTGGACGGCGTGCGCGAGACGGCGCAGTCGGTGATTCTTTATGACGGCGCGGGCAGGCGGCAGATCAATGTCGACCTGAAAGACATTCAGGATACTGCCTACCCGGAAGACAGGTTTGAAGCGGCGCTGGCGTCGTGTTCGCTGGCGGTGTTGTGCAATATCAACTTCTCAAGACCGATGCTCAGCCGGGCGAAAGCGGCTGGCATACCGGTCGCCACCGATGTCCATGCGATTGCCGATCTAGAAGACGACTACAACCGCGACTTCATGGCATATGCTGATATGCTGTTCATGAGTCATGAGAAACTCCCTTGCGCGCCACGCGAGTGGATCGACGCAGTCATGGGGCGCTATGACGCCGGGATCGTCGCGATCAGCATGGGGGCGGACGGCGTTTTACTGGCGGTCAGGGCGGATGGCACGGTGACTCACATCCCCGCCGTCAACGTTCGCCCGGTGATCACTACGATCGGCGCCGGTGACGCGCTGTTTTCGGCGTTCATTCACGGCTACCACCGGGGCGGCGATCCTTATGAGGCGATGCGGAAAGCGGTTGTTTTCGCCGCCTACAAGATCGGCGCGGCGGGCGCAGCCGAGGGTTTCCTTGACGAGACACGTTTGCATGTGCTTTACGCTCAACTGACAAAGGAAACACCATGAACTACCTGTTCTTGCTGGTCATCCTGCTGTCCTTCGCGCTTCCGGTGACAGCACAGGATTCCGACTGCATCATGACGACGCGGCTGTACGCGAACATCCAAGCCTTTACACCGGAACGACCGCTCGACCTCTACGCCGATCCGTCGCTTGACAGCCAAGTTGTCGGGGAGCTTCCCGGCGGCGAGATCGCGGCGGTGCTCGAAGGTGGTCCGGTCTGCGATCAGGGCATGACGTGGGTGCGCGTTGACTATAACGGGCAGATCGGCTGGGTGGTTGAACAGTCCGGCGGCTTCTATAACCTGATCCCGTACGTCGAGTTCGATTTCGTCGACTACTCGCCCTACGCCGACAACATCACCTTCCACTTTAACTCGCGCATCGCCGAGAGCGTGACGGCGCATTATGTCCCCGGCGGCGTCGACGCGCAGGGCGTATCAATGCCCGAATACACCGACATCGTCTTCCAGCGTTTCAACAGCGCTTCGAGTATGTGGGAAGATGTTGGCGGTACCATCCGCGCCTACCCGATCAGCGCGTTCGAGGCTGCCGATCCGGCGTTTAATGCCGAACTGGAACAGCTCCGGTCGCTGCTGTCCGAGCGCCCTGAGTCGCCAGCGCCCGCCGATCTGCCGACGCTGCCCGATGCAGGGGGATCGCTAGAGGCGGTCGAAGGGGTCGAATATCTTGACTTCCAGACCGGTTCGGGCGTGCGCTTCCTCGATGGCGGCGTGTACACGTTTCAGGGGCTGACCGCCGACGACAGTTACTACATCGCGGCGAGATTTCCGCTCGATATGCTGAACGGCGACGCTTCCGGCTTCGACGCGTTGATCGAGTCGCTCAATGTGACAAGCCCGATTGTGGAAACGGATGGCGCTGTCGAGTTCGAGGGTATCAGCTTCACCGTCGATCCGTCGCTGGCGAGCCGCGTCGAGATCACCCAAACCGAGCCGTATTACGAAACCGAGCCGGGAATGACGATGTTCGGCTCGACGCCCGGTTACACGCAGTTTGACTTTTTCGGCTTCCCGGTTGAGGGGATTCAATATCCGCGCATGGTGGTGATGCCAGTCGACACGTTCGAGGAAGGCAGCCGGTCGGCGGAGATGCTCGGACAGCTGCAAACGCTGCTCGACGAGCGCCCCGATTTGTCGTCACGCGAGTGGCTTCAGCTATCCTACGACGAATTCCTGCCGATGCTGCCGCTGATCAATGCGGCGCAGGTGTTCGCCGTCGCGCCCGAATACATCGACTTCGAGAACGGCAGCGGCGTCCGCTACGTGACCTATTACGCTCAGGATGTCTCGCCAATCGTGCGTGAGTATGCCTTCTACACGTTTCAAGGGATAACCGACGATGGGCGCTATGTCGTCTCGGCGTTCTTCCCGATCGCGGCGGATGTCTTGCCGAGCAATGAGGAGATTGATTACTCGACAATCGACTGGGACAGCTTTGTACCAGCCTACACCGACTATCTCGCCGACGTTTACGCGCAGTTGGAAAACTCGGCTGAGGATGGCTTCACGCCCGCGCTCGATTCGCTTGACGGCGTGATCGAGTCGCTGCGCGTGGAATAGGGAAACATCAGGCGACCTTTAAGGAAGGGAACGACATGCTTCAGACCGACGTGCTGGTGATCGGCGGCGGGGCGACGGGCGGCGGGATCGCGTGGGATCTCGCCCTGCGCGGCGTGCGCGTGATCCTCGCGGAAATGGGCGATCTGGCGACCGGGACGAGCGGGCGCTATCACGGCTTGCTCCACTCCGGCGGACGCTACGCCGTGCGTGATCCCGAAAGCGCGAAGGAGTGCATTGACGAGAACCGGATCATCCGGCGCGTCGCTCCACACGCGATCGAGGACACGAGCGGTTTTTTCGTCCTCTGCCCCGGCGACGATGAACGCTACGTCGATCAATGGCTGGCGGCGTGCGCGGCGGTCGATCTGCCGACGCGCGCTGTCCCGCTTGAAGAAGCCTTCCGCCGCGAGCGCATCCTCAACCGCGAGATCCGCGCCGTTTACGAAGTCCCTGACGGCACGTGCGACTCGTGGGACTTGCTGCACGCGCTCCAGCGCGGCGCTTACGAGGCGAATGGCGCGCGCTTCCTGACTTATCACCGTGTCGAGTCGTTCCAGCGTGACGGCGATCGAATCACCGGCGCGCGCCTGCTCGACCTGCGAACGAACACGCCGGTCGACATCGAATGCGCGATGGTCGTCAACGCCGCCGGTCCGTGGGCGGGCGAGATCGGCGCGCTGGCGGGCGCGCCCTTCAGGATGAAACTCAGCCGCGGCGCGATGCTGGCGTACAACATCCGCTGGGTGAACACGGTCATCAACAAGCTGCGCGCGCCGGGAGACGGCGATATTTTCGTCCCTGTCGGCACGGTCAGCGTGATCGGCACGACATCGGTTGCGACCGACGATCCCGGCGACACGCGCGTCGAGTCGTGGGAAGTCAAGCGCATCCTCGACGAAGCCGAAGCGATGACGCCGGGCATCAGCACGGCGCGCATTCTGCGGGCGTGGGGCGGCGTCCGTCCGCTTTATGATCCCGGTGAATCGAGCGAGGGGCGCGAAGCCAAGCGCACGTTTGCGATCCTCGATCACCTTGAACGCGACGGAGTCGACGGCTTCGTCAGCATCATCGGCGGCAAGCTGACGACCTTCCGCCTGATGGCGGAGCGCGTGTCTGATCTGGTCTGCGCGCGGCTCGGCGTCACCAAGCCATCGACAACGGCTGCCACGCCGATCCCGCCCTCACATGGGGCGAAGTCGGATTACCACCGGCTGCGCGGGCGGCTTGACCGGATCGAACACGGCGACGACCCCGGCGAGCTGATCTGCGAGTGCGAGATCGTCACCAAGCCGCAGATTATCGACGCGCTCAAACGCGGGGAAGTGGTCACGCTCAACGACCTGCGGCGCGATCTGCGCGTCGGCATGGGTCCGTGTCAGGGCGGCTTCTGCTCGTACCGCACGGCGGCGATCCGCCACGAATTCCTGAACGACACGACCGAACACACGCACGCGCTGCTGACCGAATTCGCCGAGCGGCGCTTGGGCGGCATGAAGCCGCTGCTGTGGGGGCATAATCTGCGGCAGGCGCTGCTGTCGGAGCACATCTACGGGCGCATCCTCGGCTTGTTCGGCACGAATACGACGCAAACCGTCCCGGCGTTCACGCCGCGTTCCTACGACAACGGGCATGAACAACCGACGAGCGATGGCGTGAAGCCGCGCGTCGTCGTCATCGGCGCGGGGCTGGCGGGTTTGATGGCGGCGCTGACGGCGGTCGAAGGCGGCGCGCACGTCGAAGTCGTGGCAGCGGGGCAGGGCGCGATCACCCTGTTCCCGGCGTGGATCGAAACCGGCGATGTCGAAGCCCTCGCCGCCAACCCCGATCACCCCTACGCGCTGTCTGCGGGTTCGCTCGCCGAAGGCTTGTCGCTGCTCGACGGCGCGCTCAAGCAGGCGGGCGGAACGGGTCTGGAAGTCAACCCGGTCGACGGAGCGCCCCTGAACGCGGTGACAGCGCTCGGCACGATTCGCCCGGTCGCCTTTGCTGCCGGGATTTCGCTTCACGCCATCAGCCGATCGAGCCGCATCATGATCGTCGGCGTCGAAGGCTGGCGCGACTTCTACGGCAAGCTGATCGCCGACAACCTGCGCGCGGCGGGCTATCAGGCGGACAACGGGGCGATCGATCTGCCGCGCATGGGCGGCAACTTCGACGATTGGACGACGTACTACGCCAATTACCTTGACGACGAGGAAAGCCTGAAGG
>JAEVZT010000315.1 GCA_023392115.1 Chloroflexota bacterium | reverse complement strand
AATTTCTGCGCCGCACAGGCGCGGACGGCGCTTTGTGGTTCGACACCAACAAGACGCTCGTGCTGATGAAGCGCGACGGCGAGCTGATCCTGAACGACAGCGAAGACCTGTGGACGCGCTCGCGGTTGGCACTCGTCACCCAGCCCTACCGCCGCGAAGCCCTCGTCCCCTACTGAGCGCGCCCGCAGCCCCTGTTCATGTGATTCTAAACAATCGCCAGCATAATGGCGGCAGGATTTCGATTCACATAAAGATCACATGAACAGGGAGCTTAAACATGACAGTCAAAGGCAAAGTCGCGCTCATCACCGGCGGCGCGTCGGGTTTGGGCAAGGCAGCGGCGGAAATACTGGCGCGCGAGGGGGCGAAGGTTGCCATCCTTGGGCGCAACCAAGATGAAAACCAGCAGGTCGCCGACGCGATCAAGCAGAACGGCGGCGAGGCGATCCCCGTCAACGCCGACATCTCCGACCCGGTGCAGATGCAGCGCGCCGTCGAACACGTCATCAGCCACTGGGGGCAGCTCGACATCGTCTTCGCCAATGCCGGCATCAACGGCGTTTGGGCGCCGATCGAAGACCTGACGCCCGAAGACTGGCAAAAGACGATCGACATCAACCTCAACGGCACGTTCTACACCATCAAGTACGCGACGCCGCACCTGAAGAAGAACGGCGGCTCGGTGATCATCACGTCGTCGGTCAACGGCACGCGCATCTTCAGCAACACCGGCGCGACGGCGTACTCCTGCACCAAGGCGGCGCAGGTGGCAATGGCGAAGATGCTGGCGCTCGAGCTCGCCAAGCATCGGATTCGCGTCAACGTCATCTGCCCCGGCGCGATCGAGAGCCAGATCGACGAGAACACCGAAAAGCGCAACACCGAGCGCGAGAAAGAACCTGTCGAGTTCCCCGAAGGGCAAATTCCGCTCACCGACGGCGCGCCGGGCAAGGCTGAAGATGTCGGCGAACTGGTGCTGTTCCTCGCTTCGGATCGTTCGAAACACATCAGCGGCACGGAAATGTGGATCGACGGCGCGCAGTCGCTGCTGCAAGGCTGATCAAAACGCGGTAGACTCCGGGACACTGCGCATGAAGGAGATTGTGCTGTGTCCCAGAAGTCAGTCGCGTTCGACCGCGCCGCCGAGTTTTACGACGAGACGCGCGGCTTCCCGGCGGGCATTGACGCCCCCGCTACCGCCCTATTCGCGCAAGCCGGAAACCTCACGCGCGACAGCCGCATCCTTGAAGTTGGCATCGGCACGGGCAGAATCGCGCTGCCGCTCTCACGGCACGTCCGCGCGATTTACGGAATCGATCTGTCTCGCCCGATGCTCGAACGGCTGAACGCCAAGCGGCAGGGCGAACCGGTCTACGCCGTTCAAGGTGACGCGACGCGCCTGCCGTTCGCGGAGGGCGTTTTCGACGCGGCGGTCGCCGTCCACTTCTTTCACCTTGTCCCGGCATGGCGCGACGTCCTGCGCGAGCTGGCGCGGGTGCTGCGCCCCGGCGGAATCCTGATGCACGGCTGGAATGACCGTCTACGCGAAAATGAAATGGAAAAGGTCTGGCAGACGATTACCGACCGGAACGCGTCCCGGCGTCCCGGCGTCGCGTGGTCGGAACAGCGTACATTCCTTCCCGATAACGGCTGGCATCCGGTCGGGGATGAACGCGTCTACGCCTATACCGTCGAACGGTCGCCGCAGGAATACATCGATCAGCTAAAGCGGCGGCTGTGGTCGCATACGTGGTCAATGCCCGACGCCGAACTGGCTGCCGGGATCGCCGCCGTGCAGGCGTTCGCCGACGCCACTTATGGAGACCCGACGAAGCCGCTTCCCGTCGAATCGAGCTTCCACGTGCAGGCATATCGGAAACCCAGTTGACAGTTCACAAAGAAATAGAAGTTAACGGTGGAGTACAGTTCACAGTAAGACCCTGTTCTGACTGTTTACTATCTACTGTAAACTGTAAACTTCCTTCCCAAGAACCTACTCCACATCTCCCCCTACTATGCGCCGGCTTATGCTTTCGGCGGCGTCCCGCGCGCCGTCGAGGGGATAGCGCGGGCGCTGGCGCGGCGCGGTCATATGCTGACCGTCCTGACGACCGACGCCCTCAGCCCGACCGAACGCAGCCGCGAACCCACCGATACGGTGCGCGACGGCGTCCGCGTGATCCGCGTCCCGAACCTGCTGGCGCGCGGCGGGCTGAACCTGTCGACGCCAATAGGGATGCGCCGGATAGTCCGCGAGCTGATCGGCGGCGTGGATGAGATTCACTGCCACGAATTTCGCACCATCGAAAACCTGATCGTCACGCCAGCCGCGGCGCGCGCCGGTGTGCCGCTGGTGCTGTCGCCGCACGGCACGCTGACGTATCAAACCGGGCGCAGCGCGGTCAAATCGGCATGGGATCGGCTGTTCAGCACGGCGACGGCGAGGCGCTTTGACGTCGTGATCGCCTTGACAAATCAGGAACGCGACGAAACACGCTCGTTTTGGGAAAAATTTGGGATAAGTAACCGAAAAATCGAAGTTATCCCAAATGGCATCCATCCCGCCGAATTCGAACATCTGATCGGGGGCGATGCCTTCCGGCGGCGCTATGGTCTGGGCGACGCGCCGGTGCTGCTGTTCATGGGGCGGCTGCACGCGCGCAAAGGCGTCGACGTGCTGGTTGAGGCGTTCAAACGGGCGAACGTCGGCGGCGCGCGGCTGGTGATCGCCGGACCGGACGAGGGGATGCTGCCCGCGCTTGAGCCGCTGCTCGACGACCGGATCGTCATCACCGGCTATCTAGCGGGCGCCGACCGGCTGGCGGCGCTGGCGGCAGCCGACGCCTTCGCTCTGCCCGCCACCGGCGAGGGCTTGTCGATGGCTGCGCTCGAAGCGCTGGCGGCGGGCATCCCCGCGATCCTGTCGCCGGGTTGCAACCTGCCCGAAGCGGGGGAGTCGGGCGCGGCGCTGATCGTCGAGCCGCAGGTCGCGCCGATGGCGGACGCGATCCGCGCGCTGATGACCGATCCGGCGCGGCGGGAACTCATGGGCACGCGCGGGCGCGAACTGGTGCCTTCGCGCTTCACGTGGGATGTGGTTGCTGAACAGCTCGAAAAGGTCTATGGTTCATTCAAAAGAAGTGCCGAGTACTGAGTGCTGAGTACTGAGTAACGAGTGATCAGGGATGAGGAAGCCTAGAGTTGACAGTTCACAGGTCAAGAAAGAGAAGTGACAGATCACAGCGGAAACTGTTCTAATTGTCAACCGTAACCTGTTTACTGTGAACTTCATGACAAGGTCGGCGCGTTCGTGCGCCGGGGAAAACAATGGTCATTGATCTGAGTCCTGAAGCGGTGCTGTTCGCCGGTCTGATCTTGCTGCTGCGCGTGCTCAACACCGGAATCGGCACGGTGCGGCTCGTCGTCGTCACGCGCCAGCGCCCGCTTTTGGCGTCGACGATGGCGTTCATCGAGGCGCTCCTGTTCGCCGTCTCAATCGGCTTCGTCGCCAACGACCTGAACAACATCCTCAACCTTGTCGCCTACTGCGGCGGCTTTTCGATCGGTAGTTTCCTCGGCATGATGATCGAGCGGCGCTTCATCACCAGCTTCATGGCGGTGAACGTTATCACGCGTGAAGGCGGGCATGAGATGGCGCTGGCGCTGCGCGAAGCCGGTTACGGCGTCACCGAAACGATCGGCGAAGGGCACAAAGGAAAAGTGACGATGCTGCGCAGCATTGTCAATAACCGCGACCTGCCGAGGCTGCTCGACCTGATCCGGCATACCAACGATACAGCCTTCATCGCCGTCGAAGAAGCGCGCGCCGTACACCGCGGCTGGATTCGCGCGGCGAGAAATCAGCAGTGAGCGCGACGCCGACCGAAACACCCGCCCTGAGCGGTGGTGAAGCGCGGCGGGCGGCGCGTAACGCCGGGGCAATCGCCGCGGCGCGCATCCTCAGCAGCGGCGCGCTTTTCGGCTGGCAGTTGATCCTCGGTCGCGCGCTCGGAGAAAGCGGCTTCGGCGTCTATCAGGCAGTGTCGTCGCTGTTCGCCATCGGCGCGACGATCACC
>JAEVZT010000208.1 GCA_023392115.1 Chloroflexota bacterium | reverse complement strand
CTCGTCTTCAGCGGCTATTTCACGGCGGGCGGTTTGAAGCTCGACATTGAAAACGGGCGGCTCAACATTCTGCAAGAAGGCAAAATCGCGAAGTTCGTGCCGCAGATCGAGGACGTGACCTTCAGCGGCAGGCGCGCGTGTGAGCGCGGACAGCACGTCACGTATGTCACCGAACGCTGCGTGCTGCGCCTTGAGCCTGACGGTTTGACGGTCGTCGAAGTCGCGCCCGGCGTCGACGTTGAGCGCGATGTGCTCCAACAGGCGGCTGTGCCGCTGCGTGTCAGTCCGCAGCTGATTCAGATGGATGCACGGCTTTTCGAACCCGCGCCGATGGACTTGCGCCTGCCGCGTAAGAACTGCTAGGGCGGGCGATGACGAACGGCTTGATCGAATACACCACAGGCACAATCGCGACTCTGACACTCAACCGTCCCGAGAAGCTGAACGCGCTGAGTCCGGAGATGCTCGACGAGCTTGAAGCCGCCATCCGCGTGATTGAGGACGACAGCGATGTGCGCGTCGTCCTGCTGACCGCAGCCGGCGATCGCGCTTTTTGCGTCGGGGCGGACATTAACGCGTGGGGCGCGCTTGAACCGATGGACATGTGGCGGCGCTGGATTCGAAACGGACACCGCGTCTTTGACAGGATCGCCAATCTGCGCCAGCCCGTGAGCGCCATCATTCCCGGTCACGCCTTCGGCGGCGGCTTGGAATTTGCGCTGGCGGCGGACATTCGGGTCGCCGCCGACCACGCCGAGTTCGCCATGCCGGAAGTCACGATCGGCACGCTCCCCGGCTGGGGCGGCACGGCTCGCCTGCCCGCGCTGATCGGCGTGGGACGCGCCAAGCAGATGATCCTGACAGGCGAACGGATCAGCGCCGCCGCTGCCGAACGCTGGGGGCTGATCAACGAGGCGCACCCGGCTCCGGAACTCGCCGGGCGGGCGCGGGCACTGGCAGAACGAATCGCCGCAAACGCCCCGCTGTCGGTGCAAATGGCGAAACAGGCGATCGACAGCAGCGCGAACGGCGGCTCAGGCGTCCCGCGCGCGGTTGAAGGGCTGGCGGGGGCGCTCGCCGCGACCTCGCAGGACGCGCATGAAGGGCTGGCATCGTTCCGCGAACGACGTCCACCACAGTATCAAGGCAAGTAGAGATTAGTCTCTTTTGTTTAACGTAAATGCTGTAGAAGAAGGGGTTGTTTATGACGACACATTATCCACGTATGGCACAGCTGAAGACGGCAGATCGTTTTCGGGAGCACATCGAGACGCTGGGCATCAACCTGCCGTTTGACGAAACCATCGAGGTGTGGGATCAGAATCCGTTAGGACAACCCTACGTCCTGCGCAGCGGCAAGACGATCGGCAATCGTTTTGCGATTCAGCCGATGGAAGGCTGGGACGGCACGCTCGGCGGCATGCCGACCGAGCGCACGATCCGCCGCTGGGCGAACTTCGGGCGCAGCGGCGCGAAGCTGATCTGGGGCGGCGAGGCGGTCGCCGTTCGCCACGATGGGCGCGCCAACCCGAACCAGTTGTTCATCAACGAGGAAAACATGGCGGGGCTCGATCACCTCCGGCAGGCGCTTCGTCAGGCGCACGTCGAGTCGTTCGGCAGCGACGACGGCTTATTCATCGGCTTGCAGCTCACCCATTCGGGGCGCTTCGCCCGCCCGAACCTCAAAACGCGGCTCGAACCGAGAATCCTCTATCATCACCCGCTGCTGGAGAAGATGTACAAGGTCGATCCCGATCTGCCGGTTATGACCGACAACCAGATCGCCGAGCTGGTCGAGGATTACGTGCGGGCGGCGAAACAGGCGTATGAACTCGGCTTTGACTTCGTCGACCTCAAGCATTCGCACGGCTATCTCGGACATGAGTTCCTGAGCGCCTATTCGCGCCCCGGTCGCTATGGCGGCAGCTTCGAGAACCGCACCCGCTTCCTACGCGAAGTCGTCGAAGGCATCCGTCAGGTTGCGCCCAATCTGGAAATCGGCGTGCGTTTCAGCATGGTTGATTATCCGCCGTATCGCGAATTCGAGGATGGCATTTCGCGCCCGGTGACGTTCAGCGACAACGGCAGTCACTATCCGTTCGCGTTCGGCGGCAATCCTGACGATGTATACGGCGTGAACCTGAGCGAGCCGATCCAGTTCCTTGAGCTTCTGCGCTCGCTCGGCATTCAACTGGTCAATCTGTCGGCGGGCAGCCCGTACTACAACCCGCACGTCACTCGCCCTGCCCTGTTCCCGCCGTCCGACGGCTACACGCCGCCGGAAGACCCGCTGGTCGGCGTCGCGCGCCACATCAATACCGCAGCCGAGCTGAAGTCACGCTTTCCCGATATGGCGCTGGTCGGATCGGGCTACAGCTACCTGCAGGACTGGCTGCCGAACGTCGCCCAAGCCGTCGTCGGCTGCAACATGATCGATTTCGTCGCCCTCGGACGGATGGTGCTGGCGTATCCCGAACTGCCCGCCGACGTGATGCGCGGCAGCGGGCTCGACCGCAAGCGCATCTGCAGAACGTTCAGCGACTGCACAACCGGTCCGCGCAACGGCATGATCTCCGGCTGTTTCCCGCTCGATCATTACTATAAGGTGCTGCCGGAAGCCGAGCGCGTCAAAGAAATCAAGCAGGCGGCGAAGGTATAAGCTCGCCGACCTGCACGAAGTTAAGGGCAGCTAGATCGCCGAAATCTAGCTGCCCTTTCGCCCCCACAACCGTCTATACCGTGATCTCAAGCTGCGGCGCGATGTAATCACTCCTCAGATACAGGCGTCAGCCGCAAGCCTTCAAACCGCGCCTCGAAGCCGCTGCCGTCAGGCGACGCGCACATGATCCCCGCCTGCACGACCGGAGTCGTCGGGAAATACGCCGTCCGGAGCATCGTGTACGTGCCGCCGTCGAGCGAAAACGAGACTTCGAGCGCATCGCCTGACCG
>JAEVZT010000168.1 GCA_023392115.1 Chloroflexota bacterium | reverse complement strand
AAGTTCTGCGAGAGCGACGTTCCCGGCGCGCAGTCGCCGGACTTTGACGACAGCGGTTGGATGGACTTCGCGGTTGGCGGCTTCTGGGGCGGCTATGACGTCGTCGCGTGGTTCCGCGCCGACGTGCCGATCCCGGCGCACTTCCGCGACAAGAAGCTGGCGCTGCGCTTCCTCGTCGGACCCCGCGACGGCGGCGGATCGACTGCCGAAACGCTGCTCTACGTCAACGGTACGCCGCTGCAAGGCATCGACATCTGGCACGAGGAAGCGTGGCTGCCGCCGGAACTGCTCGAAGGCGATCAAATCTCGATCGCCCTGCGCGCATGGAGCGGCGTGCTCGACGTACCGGATCGCCGCCGCTTCAAGCTGGCGCAGTTGAACTGGATCGACGAAGGCGCCGAACGCTTCTACTTCATGGCGGACAACCTGCTCAAAGCCATCCGCGCGCTCGACGCGAATGACTGGAACCGCCTGCGCCTGCTCGAAGCCCTCGACGGCGCTGTCCGCCTGATCGACTTCACGCAATCGCGCTCCGACGCCTACTACGACTCGATCGGCACAGCGGCGCGTTACCTGAGCGACGCGATCGCCGGGATGCAGGGGATGGAAGCCTGCAAGCCGGTCGTGACCGCCGTCGGGCACTCGCACATCGACATGGCATGGCTCTGGCGCTTGAGCCACAGTCGCGAAAAAGCCTCGCGCACCTTCAGCACCGTCCTTCACCTGATGCGCCAGTATCCCGAATACCGCTTCCTGCACTCGTCGCCGCAGCTTTACAAGTACCTGTCGCAGGATTACCCGGAGATTTTCGAGCGCGTCAAGGCGAAGATTCAATCCGGCGAGTGGGAAATCACCGGCGGCATGTGGATCGAGCCGGACACCAACCTGACGAGCGGCGAATCGCTCATCCGGCAGATCATGTTCGGCAAGCGCTACATGCGCGACACCTTCGGCGTCGAAACCAACCTCGTCTGGCTGCCCGACGTGTTCGGCTACTCATGGGCGCTGCCGCAGATCATCAAGCGCAGCGGCATGAAGTACTTCATGACGACCAAGATCAGCTGGAGCCAGTTCAACCGCTTCCCCTACGATACCTTCCACTGGCGCGGCATCGACGGCAGCGAAATCCTGACGCATTTCATGACGACGCCGGAGAACGGATCGCTGTTCTACACCTACAACGGCACGCTCCAGCCGTCCGAGGTCAAAGGGCTGTGGGACAACTACCAGTCGAAGGACATCAACGACGAACTGCTGATCGCCTTCGGTTGGGGCGATGGCGGCGGCGGTCCAACGCGCGAAATGCTCGAAAGCCAGCGCGTCCTGCGCGACCTGCCCGGCTTCCCGACCGTTCAAACGGGCACGACCGAGCCGTATTTCGAGCGCCTTGAAGCCCGCCTGACCGGAAAAGATGTGCCGGTCTGGGACGGCGAACTGTATCTCGAATACCATCGCGGGACGTACACATCGCAGGCATACAACAAGCGCGCCAACCGCAAGTCGGAAATCCTGCTCCACGACGCCGAGTGGCTGTCGTCACTGGCGGACGTGGTCACGGGCGAGGACACCTACCCCAACCTCGATGAGGCGTGGGAGCTGCTGCTGCTCAACCAGTTCCACGACATCCTGCCCGGCTCATCGATTCGTCAAGTCTACGAGGACAGCGCTGTTGACTATGAGCGCATCGGCGTGATTGGGACGCGGGCGCTCGACGCAGCGCGGGGAAGAATCGCCTGTCGGGTCAACACAAACGCCAACAGCCTGATCGCCTTCAATCCGCTGTCGTGGGCGCGCGCCGATCTGGTCGACCTACCCGACAGCGATCAGTCGATCCTGCTGCCGGACGGACAAACGGCGCCGTCGCAGCCGGTCGACATTGACGGCGAAGCGCGCCGCCTGATCCTCGTGCCGGATGTGCCGGCGCTTGGCTACGCGGCGTATCCGCTCGTCAAGGCTGAAGTGAACGAACCGGCGATCCGCGTCGCCACCGATCACATCGAAACCCCCTACTATGACATTCGCCTGAACGAGTGCGGGCAGATCACGTCACTGTGGGACAAGGCGAACGAGCGCGAAGTCCTTGCGCAAGGCGCGCGGGCGAATGTCTTTCAAGCGTTCACCGACAAGCCAATGAACTTCGACGCGTGGGACATCGACCTGTATTATCAGGACAAGATGCAGGAAGTTGGCGACCTCATCGACGCGCGGGTCGAGGAATGTGGCGCGCTGCGCGGCGTCCTGCGCCTGACGTGGCGCTTCTACGACTCGACGATCACGCAGCGCCTGACCGTCTACGCCCACTCGCCGCGCATCGACTTCAAGACCGAGGTCGACTGGCACGAGTCGCAGATTCTGCTCAAGGTCGCCTTCCCGGTCGACGTACGCTCGACACACGCGACTTTCGACATCCAGTTCGGCAACATCCAGCGCCCGACACACTGGAACACAAGCTGGGATTACGCCCGCTTTGAAGTCGTCGGGCACAAGTGGGTTGATCTGTCGGAAGGCAATTACGGCGTCAGCCTGCTCAACGACTGCAAGTACGGTCATGACGTCAAGGACAACGTCATCCGCCTGACGCTGATCAAATCGGCTGTCAGCCCGGACGCCGAAGCCGACAAGGGCGCGCACGTTTTCACCTACAGCCTGCTGCCGCACGCGGGAACGTGGGCAAGCGCCGACACGATCCGCGAAGGCTATGCGCTGAATATGCCGCCGCACACAGAGACTATCCCGGCGAACCCCGACGGCGATCTGCAAGCGCGTTACAGCTTCGCCCGCGCCGAATCGGATCACGTTGCCGTCGAGACGGTCAAGCGGGCGGAAAACGGCGACGGCTGGATCGTTCGCGTCTACGAGACGAAGGGCTGCCGCGGCAAGGCGAGCATCGTCTTCGGTCAGCCGCTCCGCGCCGCCAACGAGTGCGACCTGATGGAAGTCGACGAAAACGCGGCAACCAGCGTGGGCGATCGGCTGACGTTCACGATCAAGCCCTACGAGATCAAGACGTTCCGCGTGACGTTCTAGCATTAACCCAGCATCGAACGCCCTTCTCGCCGCAAGGTCGGAAGGGCGTTTTGATCTCACAGCCCGCGCTCCTCGTGACATACGCTGCCTCATTTCGCGCAGGGTACTTGCCAGCAAGCGAAATTTACAGTATCGTAATTACAGATAGTGTAAACATACCTCCCGATGCCCGTAGCCCGTCTCTTTTCCTGACATGTGGTGCTTCTGAAGGTTAGTCCGGTCACGACTGCACTATCGTTCTCGTTTTCTCTTTGAGTGGAGCATCTCAATGGCTCGAAAACTGTACGTTGGCAACCTGTCCTACCGGACAACTGAAGAAGAGCTGCGTGAACTGTTCGCCCAAGCAGGTGAAGTCAGCAGCGTCTCGATCGTCACCGACCGTGAAACCGGTGACTCGCGCGGCTTCGGCTTTGTCGAAATGGAAACCGAAGACGGCGCGCGCGAAGCGATCAAGCGCTTCAACAACTACGCCTTCGGCAACCGCAATCTCGTCGTCAACGAAGCTCGCCCACGTGAAGAACGTGGTGGCGGTGGCGGCGGTCGCGGCGGCTACGGTGGCGGCGGTGGTGGCTACGGCGGCGGTGGCGGCGGCTACGGTGGTGGTGGACGCGACCGCAACAGCGGCGGCGGTGGACGCGACCGCGATCGCGGCGATCGCTGGTAATCCCCAACTTATAAACCAACCTCACCCCGTTTCACTTCGGTCGTGCGGGGTGAGGTTAGAGTTGCGCGTCCTCTAACGCTTCATTTTCGTTTGC
>JAEVZT010000163.1 GCA_023392115.1 Chloroflexota bacterium | reverse complement strand
TGCGAATGAAGACATCCGTACCAAGCAGGCTGTCGTTCTTGCCGGTCAGCTACTGAATGCTGCCCCGTCCAATTTGTCGTGAGAACTCCATCTGCCACCAGCGATCTTGCGCGTGCGTGAAACCCTGCGCGAAGAACAGATCGTGCATGTTGCTGGCATAGAGGTGAGGTACGCCCCAGTCGTCGCGCAAGATTTCGACCTGCGCCTGCAAACCGTCAACGTCGATCGCGCCAGCCGTCTGCGGGAGGGGTCCGCGCGTCGTGTCGGTGAACACGGCGAAGCCGCCAACGGCGATAACGATGACGATCAGCAGCAGAATCAGAAGGATGACACGTAGAATACGCATGAGGTCTCCGAAGAATACAGTATTAATCTAATCACAGTTCAATTTCTGGTGTCCGTTGTACCGCGTTTGTCGAAAAACGACAACTAGGGTCTGAAACGCGGTCTTATGCGCCAGCTTCGAGCTGCGCTTCAAGCTGCATCGCGTAGCGGCGGGCGGCGTTAGCGTGGTCGCCGTATGGCGTCAGGGCGAGATAATGGCGAAAATCGGCGAGGGCGAGGGCGCGAGCATCGCCGCCTTCGGGAGCGCTGGCGTAAAGCAAGCCGCGATAGTAGTAGGCATCGGCGAGAGAAGGGGCGAGGGCGAGGGCGGCATTGAAATCTGCCAGCGCGCGATCCCATTCGTAGAGCAGCAGGATACGCTGCCCGCGCTCAAGGTAAAGCTGTGGGTTGTCGGGCTCAACGAGTAGGGCGAGGTTCGCCGCTGCGATCGCCTCGTCGTGCGCGAAGGTCGCAGCGTGCCAGCGGGATGTCTCGATGAGACGCATCACAAGGCGGTCGCGCAAGTGGTCAAGCAGGTTTGACTGCGCCTGACTCTGATCGACGCGCATCATCGCGATCATACAGGCGGCGCAGACGATCAGGGTGAGGGTGCTAAAGCGTGGTATCAGGCGCATCTGCAAATAGATCGCCCACACGCAGCGCGATCGGCACGGCGTTAAATGTGAGCGTATCGCCCTCGTCATATGTCAGCGGCGCATTGTATTCACCGCTGGAACGAAGCCGGTACAGCCTAAGCTGCCGATTCGCCGGGTCGACAACGGCGTACTCTGGCACGCCTGCTTCCGCGCAGGCTTCCAACTTGATCCCTTCGTCATAGGCGGCGCTGCCGGGGGACATGACCTCGACGATCAGGTCAGGCACGCCGATGATCCGCCGCTGACGGATGATCGACGCCTGCGTCTTAAGGACGAGCAGAAAATCCGGCTGGATGGCTGTGCCGGTCGGCAAGATGACGCCGATCGGCGCGATGAAGGCGAACGCTGTATCTTGTCTCTGGGCAGGAGCGCCAATGAGTAGCAGAAGCTGCTGCACGATCCACTGGTGAAAGCTGCTGGGCGCTGTCGTCATGTAGAGGTGTCCTTCGATGATTTCATAGCGGTTGCCGTCGTCCGGCAGGCGTTCCCAGTCCTCGACAGTCCATTCGCCCTGCCGGCTTCCGTGAACGTTCAGCCCATCTGTCGGAATAGCAATCGTGGTTTTCATGCGCTTGCCTCCAAAGCATGATGGCGATTGTACCACCTTTACAGGCGCTAGAGACTAGAAAATTTGGTCTATTATTCAGCGGCATACATTAGCTGCTGATGCTGGTTTTTATAGGTCGATTCAGGTATAATTGAAACACTGTCATATTTTTCGACGAAGGAGCATGCGCGTATGACGCTCACCCCGGTGAGCGGCGTCTGCGCGGAATGTCTATGGACTCGATTGGAATGATCCGCCCGGTTGGCATCAATGAGGAGATGCGCGGCAGTTTCCTCGATTACGCGATGAGCGTGATCGTCGCACGCGCGCTGCCCGATGCGCGCGACGGGTTGAAGCCAGTTCACCGGCGCATCCTGTACGCCATGTACGACATGGGGATTCGAGCGAATTCGCAGTACAAGAAGAGCGCGCGTATCGTTGGCGAAGTGCTGGGCAAGTATCACCCGCACGGCGATTCGGCAGTCTATGATGCAATGGCGCGTATGGCGCAGGATTTCTCGCTGCGCTATCCGCTGGTGGACGGGCAGGGGAATTTCGGCAGTGTCGACGGTGACAGCCCGGCAGCGATGCGTTATACCGAAGCGCGTCTGGCGAAGATCACCGAAGAACTGCTCGTCGACATCGACATGAACACCGTCGATTTCAATGACAACTACGATGGCACACAGCAGGAGCCGAGCGTCCTTCCGGCGCGGCTGCCAAACATGCTCCTCAACGGCGCAAGCGGTATTGCCGTCGGCATGGCGACCAACATCCCGCCGCACAATTTGCGCGAGCTGGTCGGCGCGATCACGTATCTGATCGATCACTATGAGTCGATCGACGACGTGACCGTCGACGAGTTAATGCAGTTCGTTCACGGACCCGACTTTCCGACCGGGGCGCTCGTCGTCGCCGGCGATGAGATGAAAGAAGCGTATGCCACCGGGCGCGGACGCGTCGTCATTCGCGCCAAGTCCGAACTTGAAGAGACGAACAACGGACGCTTCCGCATCGTCTTCACCGAAATTCCCTACCAGATCAGCAAGGTTGCCATCATCGAGCGGATTGTCTCGCTGGTGCGCGAAGACCGGCTGACGGCGATCAGCGACCTGCGCGACGAGTCTGATCGGCAGGGCATGCGGCTTGTCGTCGAGCTAAAACTGGGCGCGCAGCCGAAGAAAGTCCTCAACCAGCTTTACAAATACACGCAGCTCCAGAGTACGTACAGCATTCAGATGCTGGCGTTGATTAACGGCGTGCCGCGCACGCTCAGCCTCAAGCGCCTGCTGCAAATTTACATCGAGCATCGTTTCGAAGTCATCACCCGCCGTTCGCAGTTCGAGCTGGAGAAGCGGCGCGCGCGGGCGCACATCCTTGAAGGGCTGCTCAAGGCGCTGTCGAGCCTCGACGCGATCATCCAAACAATCCGCTCTGCCGCCGATGTTGACTCGGCTCGTACCAGCTTGATCACACGCTTCGACCTGACAGAACCGCAGGCTAACGCGATCCTCGAAATGCAGCTTCGTCGCCTTGCCGCGCTCGAACAGCAGAAGCTGCAGGACGAGTACAACGAAATCATGGCGCGCATCGCTTACCTCGAAGACCTGCTGGCGTCGCCGGCGAAAATTCTTGCCTTGATCCGCGAAGACGTCAACAGTCTTGTCGAGACGTATGGCGACAACCGTCGGACGGAAGTGATCTACGGCGTGTCAACCGAGTTCAACGAAGCCGATCTCGTCCGCGAGGAAGAAGTCGTCATCCTGCTGAGCAAGTACGGCTATATCAAGCGTGTGCCTTCGAGCGCCTACCGCCAGCAGCGACGCGGCGGCAAGGGCGTGATGGGGATGCTGACGAAGGAAGAGGACGGTCTAGAGCACATCATCACCGCCCGCTCGCTTGACACGCTGCTGTTCTTCACTGACAAGGGCAAGGTGTACAGCGAGAAGGCGTACAATATCCCCGAAGGGCAGCGCGCGAGCAAGGGAACGCTGGTGCAGAGTGTGATGGCATTGACGCCGGACGAGCATATCACGGCGATCCTTGCCGTGCCGTCGTTCGAGATGGAAGGCGCGTTCGTCATGGCAACGCAGCAGGGGCGCATCAAGCGTGTCGACATCAGCGACTTCGCCGACGTGCGACCCAGCGGCTTGATCGCTATGAACCTCGATTCCGATGATCGCTTGAATTGGGCGAAATGCACGACCGGCGATCAGCACCTCATCCTTGTCACCGAAAACGGGCAGAGCATTCGCTTCCATGAGCGCGAAGTCCGCGTGATGGGGCGGCAGGCGGCGGGTGTCAACTCGATCCGCCTGATCGACGGCGATATTGTCGTCGGCATGGACGCGGTGCGCGATGACATCACGCACGTGCTCGTCGTGACGCGTAACGGCTTCGGCAAGCGGACGCCTGTTGAAGAATACGGCGTGCAGGGGCGTTACGGTCAGGGTGTACGCACGCTGGCGCGCAACGAAAAGACCGGTCCCGTCGTAACGATGCGCTGCATCAACGCCAAGGATGATATCCTGCTCATGACGCGCAACAACGTCGTCCTGCGCACGCGCCTCGACCAGATTCGCGAGGTCAGCCGGAACACCGTAGGCGTCAAGCTCATGGATCTGGCAGGCGACGACGAGATTATCGGCGTTGCAATAATGGACGGTTCATCCGAAATGATGAGCGAAAACGGCAGCCTCGACGAAGGGATGATCGCTGCCAATGGCAACGGCGCTCACGACGGTGCTGTTGCCGGATAGCACGCTGTAAGCGCAGTAGTAAACGAAAAACGGGGTGTCCACTTGGACGCCCCGTTCTTAATTTCCCAATTTGTGCGAGGAAGAGCCTTACTCTTCGTCTTCCTCGTCAGCCTTGCCCCTCTGGATAACTT
>JAEVZT010000090.1 GCA_023392115.1 Chloroflexota bacterium | reverse complement strand
ATCGATCTGCGTCCGGGCGGGGCGGTCGTGTATGTCGACGTGACGCTGCCGGAACTCGGCGGCTTCACGCAGACCGCCGGCGTCGTACTTCAGCTTGACGGCACGCGCCGCCAGTTCGCCGTCGCGGGCGTCGACCTCGGCTGGATGCTGTATAAGGTGCCGCCGGAACAGTTCGGCACGAACATTGAGCACGTGCAGATGCAGGGCAACCAGCTCTTGAACCAGCTTTCGGTCGAAGCGGGCGGTGGGCGGTTCAACCTGTCCGAAGTCCAGATCGACGACTCGACGCTGACGCTCATCTTGCGTTGAGAGTTGCGCGCCGGGCAGGGTCGGATTATCATCCGCCGACTGACGAGAGCGAAACGATGATGCGACCCCCTGCCCGAACGAAATTGAGCGACGCGGAATGGCACGCTGTCAAAGACGAGATCCGCGCCATCCTGATCGAACTGGCGCAGTCACGGCAGACGATCACCTATTCGGGGCTGTGCCTGCGCCTGCAAACCGTCACCCTGCACCCGCATTCGTTCGTCTTCACGCGTATCCTGCGCGAAGTGTGCGGCGAAGAACTCGAAAAGGGTCACAGGATGCTGTGCGCACTGGTCGTCGCCAAAGCGACGGGCATGCCGGGCGGCGGTTACTTCGGGGCGATGGCGCAGTTGGGGGCTGATGCTTCCGACCTCGAAGCGCGCTGGCGCGAAGACCTTGAGGACGTTTTCACTTACTGGAGCCAAGAGGGGAAAGGGTGAGCGCCCGTGCAGCAAGGCTTTGACATTGATTCGCTGCTGCGCTTCACGCCGCCGAGCTACCTGTGCGAGCGCTGTCACGCGCTGCTGATCGACATGGGGCAGGTGGTGTGCCCAGTGTGCGGCGTGCAGTACGTCGCCACCGAGAAATACCCGATGCCGGGGGCGTATCTGCGTTCAAAGGGGCTGGATCTCCAATTCCACGATCTGATTGAGCACAGCCAGAAGCTGGCGCGGATCGCGCGGCGGACGCGCGAGTCGTTCATGTCGCCCTACGCCACCTACCCGCCGATCCGCGCATTGTTCGAGGCGCTGCAAAATGCCGAGCGCTTCATTCATTTCACGACCTACGGCATCAGCGTCTTGCTGCTCGGCGCGCTCAAGCTGACGGCGCAGCGCGTCGACGTGCGCGGCATCGTTTCCGGCATCAAGCATGACATGGTGCTGCGCGAGATTTCGGAATACGGCGAAGAAGCGCCGCGCATGAAAATGCAGGTGTTCCCGAACGACAGCCCGCACTTCCCGCACCAGAAGATCGTCGTCATCGACGGGCTGCTGGCGTTCAAGGGCTCGGCGAACCTGACCGACTTCGCATGGCGCAAGGCGGCGCAGGGGCGCGAGGTGATCGAACCGGTGACGGATGTC
This sequence comes from Chloroflexota bacterium, assembly GCA_023392115.1. Lineage (GTDB taxonomy): Bacteria > Chloroflexota > Anaerolineae > Aggregatilineales > Phototrophicaceae > Flexifilum. The sequence continues at coordinate 5,515 of JAEVZT010000090.1, read as the reverse complement.
AACGAAGTGATTGAGCTAAATAACCGCTTCTTCAGCCCGGTCTGGGCGCAGACGCGAAGCGATGAGAAAATTGTCATGGTGTAGGCAGCAGGTCATAGAGGCAGATACATGCGAATTGCAGTCACCGGCGCGTCCGGGCGTTTGGGCGGGCGGCTCGTCGAAGTTTTGAGCCGGGAAGGGCACGACGTTCTTCCCGCCGATCAAGCTGAATTTGACATCACCGACCGCGACGCGACGCGCGCGTGGATCAACGCCGCTCGTCCGGAGATCGTGCTGCACCCCGCCGCGTGGACGGACGTCGACGGCTGCGCCCGTGAGCCGCGCAAAGCATTCGAGATCAACGGCTACGGCGCGATGCACGTCGCGCAGGCGGCACAAGAGGTGCGCGCGCCGATCCTGTACGTCAGCAGCAATGAGGTTTTCGACGGCAGAAAGCGCAGCCCCTACGTGGAACACGACACTCCGCTGCCAGTCAACCCTTATGGCAAGAGCAAATGGCTCGGCGAGCAGACGGTTAAGCAAGCGAACGCGCGGCACTACATCGTCCGCACCGCGTGGCTGTTCGCGCACGGCGGCAAGAACTTCATCCAGTCGATCCTCAACGCGGCGCGGGCGGGCAAGCCACTTCGCGTAGTGACCGATGAAGTCGCCAACCCGACGTATACCGACGATCTCGCCGAAGCGATAGCACAACTGATCAAGACCGAGCGTTACGGCGTTTACCACCTCGTCAACGAGGGTTACTGCTCGCGCTACGACTTCGCCCGCTTCGTCCTCGACAACGCCGGATTCGCCGATACCCCGATCCAGCCGATCACGTCGAAGGAATGGTCGCGCCCGTCGACGCCTCCCGATTTCAGCGCGCTTGAGAACCAAGCAGGCAGGAAGATCGGCGTGACTCTGCGCCCGTGGCAGGATGCGGTGCTGGCATTCCTCGAAAAAGAAGGCTTGATGGTGCGGTGACACGCAATTGGGGACAGGAATGACGGCGGCGCACGACGCCAGACCCTCAAAGGGTCTGGCAATCGAAGAAAGCCTCGTAAACAAGGCTGAACAGCCTGCTTCAGCAGGCTTACAGGCACTTTCGGCAGCCGGAGGCTTTGAGCCTCTGGCGGAACAGCTGCCCGATCAGCAGCCTGCCCCCCTGTTCTCGGTCGTCATCCCCCATTGGAACGCGATCCAGTTTTTGCCGACGTGTTTCGACGCGCTTCAGCGGCAGACGTACCAGCCGATCGAGGTGATCGTCGCCGACAACGCCTCGCACGACGGCTCGCAGGAACTGATCAAGCGTGAGTATCCGTGGGTCAAGCTGATCGAGCTGGAAAAGAACTACGGTTTCACGGGAGCATGTAACGCCGGAATCCGCGCCGCTCGTGGTGAGTTTATCGCCCTGCTCAACAACGACACCGAAGCCGATCCCGGTTGGGCGGCGGCGGTCGTCGACGCCTTCCAGCGCCACCCCGACGCCGGCAGCGTCGCCAGCAAGATGCTGCTGTTCGACCGGCGCGATCACATCCACACGGCGGGCGATTTCTTCACCGTCGATGGGCGGGCGGGCAATCGCGGCGTCTGGGAGCGCGATGAAGGGCAGTACGACCGGGAGGAGTACGTCTTCAGCGCGTGCGGCGGATCGTCGGCGTACCGGCGGACGATGCTCGACGCGATCGGGCTGCTCGACGACGATTTCTTCTTTTCGGGCGAGGACGTCGACCTCGGCTGGCGCGCCCAGCTTGCCGGCTGGCGCTGTCTTTACACCCCGCGCGCGATCGTGTACCATCATTTGTCGGCGAGCGGCGGGGGCGTCACCGCCAGTTTTTATGATGGTCGGAATTCGATCTTCATCCTCGTTAAGGATTACCCGTCGGCGCTGTGGCGCAAATACGGCGGGAAAATCCTGCGGGCGCAGTGGAAACTGGCATGGGAAGCGATCCGCGCGTGGCGGGGCGCAGCTGCTCGCGCGCGGCTGCGCGGCATGGCTGCCGGACTGTTCAGCATCCCGCGCATGCTGCGCAAGCGGCGGATCGTACAGGCGTCGCGCCGCGTACCAATTGAAGCAATCGAGGCGATCTTGTCGCCGGCGAAGGAAAAATAGTTTGCTGCACGTGCGCGTCTGTAACGCGCTGACGGAGAAATCTCTTTGAGTGTCGAAAAGCGTCCTCTGCTGTCGATCATCATGCCGGCGCACAACGAGGAACACCGTCTCCCACCGAGCTTGACGAAGATCGACGCCTTTCTCAAAACCCAACCCTATGAAGCTGAAGTGATCGTCGTTGAGAACGGCAGCCACGACAAGACCGCCGACGTGGCGCGCGCGTTCGCCGCCGATCACCCCTACGTCAAGTTGATGGTCGTCGACACGCGCGGCAAGGGGTTGGCAGTCAAGGCGGGTATGCTGGCGGCGCACGGCGATTACCGCTTCATCTGCGACGTCGACCTCTCCATGCCGATCCACGAGATCATTCACTTCCTGCCGCCGTACAGTGACGGCTTCGACATCAGCATTGGCACGCGCGAAGGCAAGGGCGCGCAGCGCATCAAAGAGCCGGAATACCGCCATATCATGGGGCGCATCAACAACTGGATCATCAAGCTGACGGCGATACGCGGCTTCGAAGATACCCAGTGCGGTTTCAAGATGTTCAACCGCCGCTCGGCGGAAGACCTGTTCACCGTCCAGCAGATGACCGGCATCGGCTTCGACGTCGAAATCCTGTTCATCGCCAAGCGACGCGGTTACAAAATCCGCGAAGTGCCGATCACGTGGTACTTCAACGCCGACAGCCGCATGAAGTTGGTGCAAGATTCGCTTCAACTGCTGCGGGAAATCTGGCAGATTCAACGCAACTGGCGTGAGGGTGTTTATGAGCAAGACCGCCGCCTTGAGTCACGAGTATGAGCTGCTGGCGCAGGGCTACCGCCTGATCGCCGGCATCGACGAGGCGGGGCGCGGCGCGTGGGCGGGTCCGGTCGTGGCGGGCGCTGTCTGTTTGCCGCTCGACCGCGACGATCTGGCGCAGGCGCTTGACGGCGTCTACGACAGCAAGCAGTTGAGCGCGAGGGCGCGCGAGGGCCTTGTCAGCCGGATAGAAGCGACGGCGACCGCGTGGGGGATCGGCAGGGCAGAAGCCGCCGAAATCGACGCGCTCGGCATTGTCCCGGCGACCTGTCTGGCGATGCAGCGCGCGCTCGATGCCGTGTGTCAGGTGCTGACCCCCGACTTTCTCCTGCTCGACTCGATCCGCTGGAAGAACTTGACCATGCCGCACCGCGCGCTGATCCGCGGCGATAACCTGTCGTTGAGCATCGCCGCCGCGAGCGTGCTGGCGAAAGTTCAGCGCGACCGCTGGATGGTCGAATACGACGTGCTCTACCCGCAGTACGGCTTTGCCGTCCATAAGGGCTACGGCGTGCCGAAACATGCCGGAGCGCTACGCGAATACGGCGCGTGCGCGATCCACCGCATGAGTTTCGCGCCGATGCGGGTGTCACCGTGAAGCTGGCGCTCGTCCACGACTGGCTCAACCAGCGCGGCGGCGCTGAAGACGTGCTCGAAACGCTTGTCACGTTCTACCCCGGCAGCCCAATCTATACCAGCCTGTACGCGCCCGACATCATGCCCGACGCTTACCGCCAGTGGGACATTCGCACGCTGTGGATGGACAAGCTGCCGCGCATTCACACCCATCACCAGCCGTATCTGGCGCTGTATCCGCTGGCGTGGGAAGGGCTTGACCTGTCCGCCTACGACGTCATTCTGAGCAACAAGAGCGGCTTTTGTCACGGCGTGCGCCACGACGATCGGACGCTGCACATCTGCTACTGCCTCGCGCCGACGCGCTACGTCTGGCAGCCTGACGTTTACATCGCCCGCGAAGGATTCAGCCGCGAAGTCGAGCTCGGCTTGCGCCCGCTGCTCGCCATGCTCCGCCGCTGGGACTTGATGGCGGCGCGGCGTGTCGACGAATTCATCGCCATTTCGACCGAGATACAGGCGCGGATCAAGACGTTCTACGGGCGCGACTCGGTCATCATCTTCCCGCCCGTCGATACGGCGCGCTTTCAGCCGTCGAACGTCGTCGAGGATTACTTCCTCGTCGTCTCGCGGCTGATCCCGTACAAGCGGATCGATCTGGCGGTCGAGGCGGCAACTAAACTCGGCGTGCCGCTGAAAGTCGCCGGCAAGGGGCGCGATCTCGACCAACTGGAGGCGCGGGCAGGCTCGACCGTCGAGTTTCTCGGCTACGTGCCCGACGATCAACTGCCCGACCTGATGGCGCGCTGCAAGGCGTTCATCTTCCCCGGTTTGGAAGACTTTGGCATCACGCCGGTGCAGGCGCAGGCGGCAGGGCGTCCGGTGATCGCCTATCGCGGCGGCGGCGCGCTCAACACGGTGATCCCCGGCAAAACGGGCGAGCTGTTCGACGCAATGACCGTCGACAGCCTGATGGCGATCATGCGCGATTTCGACGCTTCCGCCTATGACGCGCGTGAAATCCGCGCCCACGCCGAGCAGTTCGACACGGCGGTTTTTGAGCGCGCGATCACCGGCTACGTCGAGCGCGCGTGGGATCAGTTCCGGCGCTAAAACAACCTCACCCCGTTTTGCTTCGCTCAACTCCCCCTCTCCATATGGCGAGGGGCGGCGTAACCGCAGGTTGCGCGGGGTGAGGTTTCTTTTCCATGTGCGCTTTGCCCCTCTCGGCTATAATTCCCACTGTGGCTCGACAACAGAGGATATCAAACGCTTGGAACTCCTTCACCTCTTGAGAATCCTGCGCCGCTGGTGGTGGCTGATCCTTATCCCGATCGTGATCACGGCGGCGCTGACGCTGCCCGACTTCCTCAACCGGGGCGGCGCGAGCGGCGGCTACAGCACGATGATCGCTTACAGCGCCGCGCAGTCCATGGAAGCTATCCCCCGCGTCGAGGGGGATTATCAAGACATCTGGCGCTCGTCGGAACTAACCGTCGACGCTTTCACCGAATGGGTGCGCGGCAGCCAGTTCGCCCGCGAAGTCGCGGCGGTCGCCGAGGCGCGCGGCGTGACGATTAACCCGCTGGCGCTGGCGATCAACGCCGACAACGAAGGCAGCGTCGGGCGCATCTACCTGAGCTGGTCGAACGCCGACGAACTGACGACGATCGCCGAGTCAGTGATCGAAGTCCTGCGCACGCGCAGTCAGGATTACTTCGCCCAGTTGGGCGGTGAACCTGCTGCCGTGACCGTCCTGCACCAGCAGCCGATCACCGCCGCGCCGCCGCCGCTGACCGATCGCTTCGGCGCGCTGCTGAAGATCGGCATCGGCGTAATCGCCGGGCTGGGACTGGCGGCGCTGGCGCATTACCTCGATCCGTTCCTGCGCCGCCGCGACGACGTCGAAGCCCTCGGCTTGAAAGTCCTCGGCAGCATCCCGCGCAGATGATCGCACAAGGCAGACTGATGAGCCTACGCCGTGCAAAAACACCCCCTCACCCCCTGTCCCTCTCCCACGCAAGCGGGGAGAGGGGAGTATAC
>JAEVZT010000159.1 GCA_023392115.1 Chloroflexota bacterium | reverse complement strand
TTCCTGTAGGACGCGCGGCACTTCCAAGCCGCGAAAGACCGCCGGTCGGGTATACTGCGGACCTTCGAGGACGCCGTCGGCGTGGCTTTCACGATCCGCGCCGCCTTCCGCGCCCAAAACGCCGGGGATGTGGCGAACGACGGCGTCGACGATCACCATCGCCGGAAGCTCGCCGCCGGTCAGCACGTAATCACCAATGCTAATCTCGTCGGTGATGACGAGTTCGCGCACGCGGTCGTCGATGCCCTCGTAGTGACCGCAGACGATGGCGAAACGGTCGAGGCTCGCCAGCCACGTGGCGATGTCGTGCGAAAACAGCCGCCCCTGCGGCGACATCAGCAGGACGGGCATGTCGGGCGCGTCGGTGGTGATCGCCTCGATGGCGGACGTGACGACCGTCGGCTTGAGGATCATGCCGCCGCCGCCGCCGTAGGGCGTATCGTCGACGGTTCGGTGACGGTCGGTCGCCCAGTCGCGCATCTGGTGCAGGCGCAGATCGAGCAGCCCCCGGTCGCGCGCCTTCCAGAGCATGCTGTCGGTCATCGGTCCTTCAAACATCGATGGGAATAGTGTCAGGATGTCGATACGCATGGTCAGCCCGTTCTCTTCGCCTGCACAGGTAATTCAAGCTTGCGTCGCCCCGCCCGCGATCGGATAATCGGGGATTGCGGAGGTCAAAATGGCAGAGCCGAAGTATACCGTGTGGATCAAGACCGGCGAGCTACCGCCCGGCGAAGCAGAATCAGGACGGCTGCCGGTATGCGCAAGTGCTTAATCGTTGTGCTGATGCTGGCGCTGTCCGCTTGCAATTTGATGTCGAGCGGCGCGACGCCGACGCCCAACCGCTACATTCCAACCGTGCAGTTCCAGTTCCCGATGGACGGCATCACGGTCATCGAAGGGACAGACCTGCAAATTCAGATCGTGGCGCACGACCCGAACGGCAGTGGTGTGGCGCAGATCGAGCTGCTGGTTGACGATGTGCTGCATCAAGAGGCGAGTCCTGTCGAGCGCCCGGCAGTGCCGATCTTCACAGTCGATATGAACTGGCTGGCGTCGGGCGTCGGGCTGCACTCGATGACGGCGGTCGCCTACCGCACCGACGGCACGACTAGCGAGCCGACGATTATTCGCGTCAACGTCGCGGCGAGCGTCAACGGCGACGCCAGTTGAAAGGCTGATTCATGCTGTACCTTCAGCGTCAAAATCAACCCCCCTCGCCGCTGCCCGAAGCCGAACAGCGCCAGCTTGAAAAGCGGTTCGACGCCGACGCGTACCGGATGAGCTTCGAAACAGGCGGCGTCGAATGGGGCTTGATCGATGAAGTCGAGGTCGCGCAGGCGGCGCGGCTGAATAACCCGGCGGGCTGGCTGCTGCGCAAGCTCATCTTTTCGGGAGAACGCTATCATGTCGGCGTTTACTTCGGGCAGCACGAAATCGTCTTGACCAACATCTCGCGCGCGATGGCAGAGTACGTCGTGCGGACGATCGCCTACCACGCGCAGCAGCCGATCCGCTATACCGGTATCGAGGGGATCGCGCCGGTCGTCGAGTCCTGACCCGTGCGCCCCCTGTTGATCGCATTGCTCTGGCTGCTGGCGGCGTGCCAGCCCCCGGTTATCGCCCCGACGCCGATACCGATCCCGCCATGGGGCGAGCCGGTGACGCTGGCGGAAGCCGCACAGGGCGACGCGCCCGCCGTCCACATCGGGTCGAATACCATCAGCGCGTTCTGGATCGGCGTAGACGGCGCAGGTGTGCATCACGATGCGCGGACACTGCTTGGCGGCGAGCTGTCGCCGGTGACGGTGCTGCCGCTGCCGCCCGAAAACCCCTACGATCAACGCGTTTACGCCGCTTCAGGCGACCACCTGCACCTGCTCTGGCTCGATCGCGGTGAAGGCGATGTGCTGACGCTGTTCGCCGCACTCCTCGCGCCGGATTTGCGCGTCGAACGGCTGACAGCCGTGTCCGATGGGTTGGCGCTGCGCTACGCCGCCGTTTCCGATGGCGCGGGCGGTCTGTGGGTCGCGTGGAGCGGCGGCGTCCTCTCCGAACCGGTTGTCTCCCTGCGCCGCATCGATTCTGCCGGTCGCCCGCTCGACGTGCGGACGATGGCGCTCGACGCGACATTCCCGGCGCTCGTCCGGTCGAATGACGGCGCTGTCACGCTCTACTGGATACAGCAGGGGCAGGTGATGGCGGCGCGCGCTGGCGGCGAGCCTCTCGAACCGCGCGCCCTGACGAGCACCGTCAGCCTGCGCGATGGCGATCTGCTCGAAGGCTTAAGCGCCGCGCTTGACAATAATACGGCGTACCTGTTCTGGAATATCAGCCGCGCTGATGGAAGGCATGAGACGTGGTTCGCGTCGGGGGCGCTCGGCGATGGCGTGTGGAGCGCCCCGGTACGGTTGGGGATTGAGGTGCTGGGCGGCGAACGTCTTGTGACGCCTTTCGGCGTGGGCGATGTTCCCGCCGCGCGCATGGGCGCTCAAGCGCTGGCATGGGCGTCGCCCGCCGCCGGACAGTACGACGT
>JAEVZT010000028.1 GCA_023392115.1 Chloroflexota bacterium | reverse complement strand
GATCAAGGTACGCCGCAGGCGTCGCGCGGCGATCTGCATGAGGGGTTCGCGGTGCAGTCGGCGCACCTTTGAACGATCGGGTTGAGGCACATGCAAATTCTGCTCATTTCACGCTGCATACCGTTTCCGCTCCATTTAGGCGATCGGCTGATCGTCTATCATCTGGCGCGGGAACTCCATGAGCAGGGACACGTGATCGACCTGCTGGCATATGGCGATCCCGACGAAGACCGCACGCCCTACGCGCCCTACTTCCGCAGTATCGAGATTTTCCCCGAAACCAGCCGCACCTTCGGCAGCTACTTCCAGCGCATGGCGCTGCCGGGGAAGCGCTTCCCTAAGACCGCCGACGAGGCGTGGTCGCCGGAGATGTGGAAGGCAATCCGCAGGCACGTTGAAACGACGCGCTATGACGTGGCGCACCTGTTCGGCGGCATTCACGTCTACGAGTTCTTCCACGCCGTCGAACCCGTGCCCGCCATCATCACGCCTTACGAGAGCTACAGCCTGTACCTGCGGCGGATGGCGGCGCGCAGCGGCGATATTCCCGTCTGGCTTCGCCTGCAAATTGCCGAGCAGTTCGAGCGCTGGATGTTCGCCCCCTATCGCCGGACGGTCGTCGTCGCCGAGCGCGATCGGCGCGAACTGCTGTCCCTGAATCCGGATTTGCACGTCGACGTTATCCCGAACGGCATCGACCTCGACTATTTCGCGCCGCAGCCGATCATGCGCGACCGCGCCTCGCTGCTGTTCACGGGCAACTTCGAGTACGCGCCGAACGTCGACGCGGCGGTGCGGCTGGCGCGTGACATTTTGCCGAGCGTCCGCAAGTCGATTCCCGAAGCCGAGTTGTGGCTTGTCGGCAACGCGCCGCCGCCGGAAATGATGTCTCTGGCGAGCGACAGGATCGCCGTGACGGGGCGCGTCCCCGACATCCGCCCCTATCTCGCGCAGGCGACGACGTTCATCAGCCCGCTGCGCCTCGGCGCGGGCATCAAGAACAAGATTCTAGAAGCGCTGGCGATGGGCTGCCCGGTGATCGCCACCCCGTTGAGCATCGACGGCATCAACGCGCGCGACGGGCAGGAAGCCCTGATCGCCGAGAAAGACAGGGGCATCGTCGAGGCGGCGCTGCGCGTCCTTTCCGACGGGCAGCTTCGCGCTAAACTGAGCGCCAATGGGCGCGCGCTGATCGAATCGCAGTACAGTTGGGCGCAGGTCGCCGCGCGCTACGTGCGCCTGTACCGCGAGGTGATGGCGTGAGCGGCGGCACTTCGTAGTCAATGAACCTGATTTACCTCGCCAACATTCGCCTGCCAACCGAGAAGGCGCACGGCTTGCAGATCGTCCAGAACTGCGAAGCCTTCGCCGCGAACGGGGTACAGGTCAGCCTGTGGACGGCGCGGCGCGTCAACACGCCGGAACTGCGCGCCGTCACCGATATCTGGGCGCACTACGGCGTTCAGCGGAATTTCGCGCTGCGGCGGCTGCCATGCCTCGATCTGCTGCCATTTGTGCCGGGGCGCGTCGACCGGCTGGCGCAGATTCTCTTTCTCATCCAGTTGATCACCTTCACGCTCTCGGCAGTCGTCGCGGCGCTGTTCACGCGCGCCGACGTCTACTACAGCCGCGATCCGCTCGTGCTGCTGGCTCTCGGTTTGTTCAAGCCACGGCGGAAGCTCGCCTACGAGGCACATGCGCTGGCTGGCGGGCGGGGCGGTCGGTGGATGCAGCGGCTTGTCGCGCGGCGCGTCGGTCACATCTTCGCGACGACGCTGCGGCTGGCGGACGACTTGATCACCCTCGGCGCTGATCCGTCAGGGACGCACGTCGCCCACGATGGCGTGCGCCGCGAACGTTTCGAGGGCATCCCCGACCGCGACGGCGCGCGCGAACTGATCGGCTGGCAGAAAGACAGCTTCATCGTCGGCTACGTTGGTCGGTTGCAGACAATGGCGATGGATAAGGGAGTCGGGCTGCTGGTCGAAGCGCTGGCAAAGGTCGATGGGGCGTCGATCACGCTCGTCGGCGGACCCGACGACATGGCAGAAGGGTTCAAGCGCCACTGGATCGAACTTGGTCAGGACGAACGCCGTTTCCTCTACGCCGGGCAGGTCGCGCCGGAGCGCGTGCCGGTCTACCTAAGCGCGTTTGATGTGTGCGCCATGCCCTTCCCGTTCACGACGCATTTCGCTTACCACGCCTCGCCGATCAAGCTGTTCGAGTACATGGCATCACGGCGGGCGGTCGTCGCGTCAGACCTGCCGAGCATCCGCGAGGTCGTGACCGACGGCGAATCGGCACTGCTCGTCCCGCCGGGGGATGTCGACGCGCTGGCGGCAGCGATCACCCGCCTGCGCGACGATCCGTCGCTGCGCGAGCGGCTGGCGAACAATGCCTACGCCCTCGTGATGGAGCGCTACACATGGGACGCCCGCGCGCGCGCCATCCTCGACGCGATCAGGCGAGCGTAAGACTGGGTATTGTGGTTACGACAGATGCGGGCTGCGGGCGAGGATCGCCGCGCCGATCAGCGCGAACGTCAGCGGCCACGCGTCGATCCAGCGCGCCTCGTCGAGCAGGCTGACGCCGCCTTCGCCCAACAAGCCGAGCTGCACGAGCGCGGCGAAAATCCCCAGAACGATCAGTTGAACTGCCAGTCTGCGATCAGGGTTGCGGTACACGGTAGAACTGCCTCAAATTGATACGAACGCCATGCGTAGTTTAGGACAGGTTATAACACCGAATCGCAAACCTTCGTAATACAACCGTCCTCGTTCGCCGCGCTATAATCAGGGCAAATGTCCGGCGGTCGAGTCCGGTCAGCGAGTTTTAGGGAATGAGAAAATGGTTACGGCATTGAATCACACAGCCATCGAAGCGGCGCGGGCGGAACTGGCGCGAATCGGCGCGCTGCTGTTCGAGCGTCACCTGACGGATGCCGCCGGGGGAAATATCAGCGTCCGCGTCGGCGATGTCGTCTGCATGTCGCCGAGTCTGGCGGGGCAGAAGCACCAATGGCAGCTTCAGCCGGAAGATGTCCTCGTCGTCGACCTCGACGGCAACATCCTCGAAGGCGAAGGCAAGCTGACGCGCGAGACAAAAGTCCACTTCCGGCTGCACAAGGAATTCGGCGAGTACGGCACGGGCGTGATCCACGCGCACCCGCGCAACGTCATGGTCTTCGCAGCGATGGCACAGTCAATGCCGCCGGTACTCGAAGCCAACCTCAAGTTTGGCGAGGTCAAGTGCATCGGTTACGCCCCGGCGCACGGCGAGGAGCTGGCGCAGAACGTCGCGGCGGCGATTCGCGGGCAGGAAGCGCGGATCGCTAAACAGGCGGCGGGCGTAATCGCCGCGTGGCACGGCGTCTTCCTGATTGGCAAAGACCTCGACGCGGCGTTTGACGCTGTGGAGCGCTTCGACACCAACGCCTACTGCATACTCATGGCGCAGATGGCGCTTGGCGGGCGCGACCTGCTCGCCCAGCAGCGCGCCGATCTGGAAGCGGCGATCGCGCGTGCTGGAGGCAAGGCATGATCGTTTCCGTCACCCCGAACACGTCGATGGATTACATCGTCTTCGTCAAAGATTTCCCGCGCGACAAGACGATCCGCGCGACGCGCACCGCCGAAAGCATCGGCGGCAAGGCGACCGACGCGTCGTGGATCCTCGGCGAGCTTGGGATGCCCAGCCTCGCGCTCGGCTTCAAAGCCGGTCGCAACGGCGAGCTGATCGAGAGTTTCCTGCACGAAAAAGGCGTCACGACTGACTTCATCCCGGTCGAAGGCGAGTCGCGGCGCAACCTGATCCTGATTTCGGAGGAAGGCTGGCAGACGGCGATCACCACGTCGAGCCTATCTATCTCTGAGGCGCAGATCGACATCCTGCGCCAGAAGTACCTCAAGGCGCTGGAGACGGCGACAGTCATCGTCCTCGGCGGCACGCTGCCGCAGGGGATGAAACCTGAGTTTTACACCGAATTCATCCACCTCGCCCGCGAGCGCGGGGTTCCTGTCGTCTTCGACGCCGCCGAGCCGAACCTGAGCGCGGGCTTGGGGGCGCAGCCGAACTACATCAAGCCGAACAAGGACGAGCTGTCGGGGATTGTCGGACGCCCGATCGAGTCGCTCGAAGACGCGTATACCGCCGGTCGGATGCTGCTTGATCGCTATGGCACAGCGCCGGTGATCACGCTCGGCGGCGAAGGCGGGCTCGCAGTCTTGCCCGATCGCGCCTACTACATCCCGACGATCCCGGTGCAGGTCGTCAACGCGGCGGGCGCGGGCGACGCGGTGCTGGCGGGGATCACGGCGTCCCTCCATCGCGGTCAGCCGATCGAAGACGGCCTGCGGCTCGGCTTTGCCGCTGCCGCCGCGACCGTCATCATGCCCGGCACGGCGGAACTCACGCGCGAGGATGTCGAACGCTTCATGCCACAGGTCGAATTGATGCCATTTGAGGGGGTGCGCGCATGACGACGTTTGATTTCGCCACTGCCAGCCGGATCGTCTTCGGCGCGGGCAAACTGAAGGGGATCGCCGAAATCGCGTCCGAGTACGGGGCGCGGGCGCTGGTCGTCTACGGCGAGTCGCTTGAACGGGCGCAGCCGCTGATCGACCTGCTGACTGATTTCGCTATCCCGTGCACGACGTTTTCAGTCCCGACAGAGCCGGATATCGCGCTCGTACAGGCGGGCGTCGCGGCGTTCAACGAGGCGCGCGCCGACTATGTGATCGGCATCGGCGGCGGCGCGGTGATCGACGCCGGCAAGGCGATCGCGTCGCTGGCAGCGAACCCCGGCGACATCTTCGATTACCTCGAAGTCATCGGCAAGGGGCAGAAGCTCGCCAACCCCTCGTTCCCGTACATCGCCGTACCGACGACGGCGGGGACGGGCGCGGAAGTCACGCGCAACGCGGTTGTGTCGTCGCCCGAACACCGCGTCAAGA
>JAEVZT010000008.1 GCA_023392115.1 Chloroflexota bacterium | reverse complement strand
ACACCCGACATCCCGATCACGACGAACCTGATGGGGACGTACAAGCCGCTCGATTACCGCCGCTGGGCTAAAGAGATGGACGTCATTTCGTGGGACTGCTACCCGAACCCGAACCAGTCGGGCGGCGAGATCGCCTTCCAGCACGACCTGAACCGGGGCTTGAAGGACGGTCAGCCATTCCTGCTGATGGAACAGACGCCGAGCAGCCAGAACTGGCAGCCTGTCAACGCGCTCAAGCGACCGGGCGTGCTGCGCCTGTGGAGCTATCTGGCGATCGCGCACGGCGCGGATTCCGTCCTCTATTTCCAGTGGCGGCGCGGGCGCGGCGGCTGCGAGAAGCTGCACGGCGCGGTTGTCGAACACGCGGGCAGAGAGGACACGCGCGTTTTCCGTGAAGTCAGCCAGATCGGCGCGGAGTTGAAGGCGTTAGGCGACGCCGTCGTCGGCGCGAGCGTCAAGTCACAGGTCGGCATCCTGTTCGACTGGGACAACTGGCACGCGCTCGACGACGCAATAGGTCCCGTCAAGGACAAGCGCTACTTCGATACGGTGCGCCGCCATTACCTCGCCTTCTACCGCCGCAATCTACCTGTCGATATTGTCTTCCCCGACTCGGACTTGAACGGCTACAAGGTGATCGTCGCGCCGCTGCTGTACATGGTCAAAGCGGGATTCGCGGAGAAAGTCGAGGCGTTTGTCGCCGGGGGCGGCACGTTCGTCACGACCTACTTCAGCGGCATCGCCGACGAAACCGATCTGGCGTTCGAAAACGGCTATCCGGGACCCCTGAGCAAAGTCCACGGCATCTGGGTTGAGGAAATCGACGCGCTCTACGAGGGTCAGACCAACAGTATTGTCTACGGCGATGGCAGCGGCAGCTATACGTGCAGTCACCTCGCCGACCTGCTCCACGCTCAGGGAGCGGATGTGCTCGCCACCTACGGCAGCGACTTCTACGCGGGAATGCCCGCCGTGACGCGCAACAGCTTCGGCGACGGCTTCGCCTACTACATTGCCAGCGACGGCGAAGACGCGTTCCTCGATCGCTTCTACGGCGACGTGCTTCAGGAACAGGGGATCGCGCCCGAATTTACGCTGCCGGCAGGCGTCGAAGTGACGGCACGTCACAAGGGCGGTCGGGCGCTGCTGTTCGCGCTCAATCACAACGCGCAGCCGGGCGGGTTTGAGTGCGCCGGACGCGCCTTTCGTGACCTGCTGACCGGCGAAACGCTGCGCGATTCGGTGACGCTCGACGGCTACGGCGTCCGGCTGCTGGTCGAGGAAAGCTATTGACGAAATAGAACAAGCGGTCTATATATGTGGTATCCAACGCGCTTAGCTAGAGGAAGCCTCATGTGCCGCAACATCAAGCCGCTGTTCAATTTCGAGCCGCCCGTCAACGACGACGAGATTCGCGCCGCCGCGCTGCAGTACGTGCGTAAGGTGAGCGGGTTCAACAAGCCGTCGAAAGCCAACGAGGCGGCGTTTCAAGCCGCCGTCGACGAGATCGCCGCCGTGACGCAGAAGCTGTTGAGCCAGCTTGAGACGAACGCGCCGCCGAAGAACCGCGAGGAAGTGGCTGAAAAAGCGCGCATCCGGGCGGTTCGCCGATTCTCGAATTAGCCGAGAGCTGCACTTCACTAGCGACGGATAGAGCTTGCCATGCGCCGGTAGGTGTGACGTTCGCCGCGCAGCGCCAGTGAGAACGCGAGGATGTTCTCCGGGCTTGCCATGCCCGACAACCCCGCGTCGTCGAGCCGAAAGGCGTCCGCGCCGAGCTGCTTGCCGAGCAGCGCGAGATCGTGCATGACGCTCGCGGGCGCGCCCTCGACCGACCCGGTGATGAACAGCCAGACCAGTCCGCCCTTGTTATGCGCGTGGTCGATTAACGCTGCCGTCCGGTCAGCCATCCACCCCTGCTTGCTCCCCGGCATCGGCATGGCGACGCCCGCACAGCCCGAATCGAGCAGGCGTGAAATCTCGTCGCGGTGGCTGGCATAGGAATCGGCGTCGCGCGGCGGCGGCTTGAGGAATGACGGCACGCCGATCACCATCACTTGATCGCTGTGCCGCTGCTTGACCATGTGCGCGGCTTCGGCTTGCATGGCTGGCGTTCCCCCTTGCAGCGGACGCGAGTAGAGAAACAGGCAGTCAAGCCCTTGAGCTACCGCCGCATCGACGCTTACTTTGGTGATCAGCCGCCCGCCGAGCGACGCTGCCTGCTCCGGTTCGGCGCTGATCAGGTTGATGCCGACCGGACGCCCCAGCAGATCGGCGTAGCGCTTGAGCGGCGCGTCGCCGAGCAGATCATCCCCTACCCCGCTGATACGCGGTGACAGCGGATCGTATCCGTCGAGCGCGACCAGATCAGCGCCCATCGCCGCCGCGAGTTCGCCGTGAGAAATCCCCTCGATCGGCGAGGCGGAGCTGCAAATCGCTTCCGCCGCCAGCGTCCGCCCTTCCGCCAGCCGAATCGACTCGGCGAGCTGCGCGCCGTTCATTGCCCCAAAATCGCTCGCCGTCGCGTCGAGGATGCGTTTGATCATCACTCGTGTCCGCGCGCGGCGCGCATGAAGGCGCGTGTCCGGTCGACCGACACCGGATTTTGTACAAACCCATCCTGCTTGAGCGTCGATCCAACGATCGCCCCGTCGGAGATGTCGAGCGCTGCCGTCACATTGTCGATCATCGTGCCGCTGCCGACCAAAACCGGCAGGGTAGTCACTGCCTTGACTTCGGCAACCGCATCGAGCGGCGTCGCGCTGCCGGTTGCCGCGCCGGTCACTATCAGCGCATCCGCTCCGGCTGCCTCGGCGTCGCGCGCCGACTGCGTTAGCGGCTGCGGCGTGATGTTGGTCGTGTATTTCGTCTGGATGTCCGCCCACAGTTGTACGTTGTCCGCGCCGAGCGCCGCCCGGTAGCGCGTGATTTGCCCGGCGCACGGATCAACTACACCCATCGCACTGATGACGCGGTCGACATAGACCTCGACCCGGACAAACTCGGCGCGGCAGGCGCAGGCGATGGCGATTTCCGCCCGCCACGCGTTGAACTGCACGTTGACGCCAACAGGCATCGTCACAAGACGTTGTATGTCGCGTGTGATCGCCGCCATTAACGCCAGATCGTGCACCTCCGGCTCGCCGACCATGAACGGTTCGTCACCAAAGTTTTCGACAATCAGCGCGTCGATACCGCCGTCGGCGAGCGCCTGTGCATCGCGCAAGGCGTGGGCGTAAATTTCGTCAACATCCCCGCCGAAGTCCGGTGCGCCGGGCAGCGCAAGCAGATGCACCATGCCGACGATCGGGCGTTCGACGCTGAATAAACCTTGAAAACTCATTCGATACTCCGGTAACCGAGTCGAACGTGCTTGGTCTCCAAATAGCTGTCTAGTCCCGGCTCGCCAAGTTCGCGTCCAAGACCGGACATCTTCATGCCGCCGAACGGTCCTCGAATGTCGGTCACGTCGTTCACGTTAATGCCGACGCCGCCGCACTTCAATCCCCGCGCTGCGTGAAATGCCGTGTCGAGGTCGCGCGTATAAACATAGGCTGCCAGCCCGTAAGGCGTCGCGTTCGCCAGCTGAATCGCTTCTTGAAGCGAGGAAAACGGCGCGATCGGTGCGATCGGCCCGAACGTCTCCTCGCGCATGACTTGCATGTCGGGCGTCACGTCGACGATCACCGTCGGATTGTAGAAGAACCCGTCAGGACTGTACCGCGGCGCGGATGGTCGACTGCCACCTGCGAGCAGCGTTCCACCGCTCGAAATGGCGTCGTCGACGTGCTGCTGTACCTGTGCCACTGCCGCCGCGTTGATCATCGGACCCATGTCGGCGTCCGGTTCGCTGAGCCCATCGGCGGCAACTGTCAGCCTTTCGACGCGCGCGACAAAGTGTCCGATGAAATCCTCAAAGACCGGCGTCTGCACGAAAATCCGGTTGACACTGATGCAGATCTGCCCGGTGTGCGAGTAGCAGCGGCGAACCGCGCCGGCGACCGCCGCCTCGACATCGGCGTCGGCAAACACCAGACACGGAGCGCTGCCGCCGAGTTCGAGCGTCGTTCGCTTCATGGTTTTCGCCGCCGCCCCTGCGATCTTGACCCCTGTCGCTACCGATCCGGTGAAGGCGATCTTGTCGACATCCGGGTGATCGACGAGCGCTGCGCCCACGCTCGCCCCGCCGGTGACGACGTTCAGCGCGCCATCCGGCAGACCGGCGTCAAGCAATGCCTGCACCAGCGTCAAGG
>JAEVZT010000007.1 GCA_023392115.1 Chloroflexota bacterium | reverse complement strand
TGTTTGGTGGTCACAAGACGTTACCCCTAGAACTCGCTGATCTCGACCATGAAACCGACGGGCGGGCGCGACTCATTCCCCTGCGTCGCAATCGCCACACGGACGACGATCCCTTCTTCGGGATCGGCAAAGTCGCCGAGCCCTTCCGGATCGAGGACTTCAAACGTGCGCGGCATCTCTTCCAACAGGCTGATCGGCGTGCCCTTGACGACGTAATTGCGCCCGTTTTGGAACTCGCGCCAGCGCAGTTGGTAGATGCTCGGGATTTGCAGCTGGCGCGCTTCCAAGCCGTTGAACTCGAAAACCGTCGAGCCATCCTCGCGGAAGCGCCCAGCCGCGACGATGAACGATGGTCCAGCAGGTCCCGGGGGTCCCTGCGGACCCGGTGCGCCTTGCGCGCCTGCCGGTCCTGCTGGTCCCGCTGGTCCTGCCGGACCCGCTGGTCCCGGATCGCCCTGCGGTCCCGGGGGTCCCTCAGTTCCCGCGCCACCCTCACCGGGCGGTCCTTGCGGTCCCGGAACACCCTGCGGCCCGGGCGGTCCTGCGGGACCCACCGCGCCCGGCGCGCCCGCCGGCCCCTGTGGTCCGGGCGGTCCCGAATCACCTTGTGGTCCTTGCGGACCCGGAGGTCCCTGCGCGCCCTGCGGACCTTGAGGACCCGGCGGGCCCGCGACGCCGTCGGTGTCGACGCCGAGCCGACCGGCGAGCAGCCATTCTTGTAACATGCGCGTCGACAGCAGATAGGGGCGCGCGTCTTCGATGACTTCGATCGGGAAGGCGTCCGACACCTGCCCCTCGCCGGTCAGCGGGATGATCAGCTCGCCAAGCAGGACGCAGTTTTCGTCCGGTGGACGCCCCGCGCAGCTCTGGTTAGGTTCGAGCCACAGCGGGCGAAGTTCGGTCGTCCACAGGAAGAAGGCATGACGGTAGTAGTCGGACACCGCGTCACGCGGGATGATGACCGTAATGGGCGGCGAGCCGACCATGAAGTCGGGCGGTGATGTTGGCGGCGACTGCGGCGGCGACAGGAACTGCGGGACGGCGCTGCGAATCGCGTTCTCGAAGTCGAGCCAAAGCTGTTCGGTCGCCGGCGTGTCGACGATCTCGATCTCGCGCAGCCACGCGACAAAATCGCGCGTCGCGTCTTCCTGACGCTGCGACGGCGGGTCAAAGCGCAGTTCGAGCCGGTAGTCGTCCATCAGGCGCGAAGGCGCCATCGCCTCGCTCTCGTCACGTCACGGCTCGCCGGGGATCGGCACGAGGTCGAGCGGGCATTCGCGGTAGCACAGGACGACGTACAGCGAGACGACGCCCCCCGGCGGCGATCCGACATGCTGGAGCAGTTCTTCCTCGTGCGCTTCAAGCCACGCGTTCAGACGCGCGCACTGCGCTTCCGGCACGCGGATCATTTGCCCGCGCGGGTTGATCGCCGTCCCGGCGCTGACTTCGACCTGCGGGCCATCCGCGCCGACTGTGACGCGCACGCTTAAGCCGCAGACCGTGCCGTAGCCGTGCAGGTCTCGGTTGTGCCAGTGGTCGTGACCGGCGAGATACGCGAACTCCTGCGTGAAGTCGTCAGCGCCGATCACCATACCGTTGTTGAACAGCACATGCTTGAAGGGGTCAGGCGGCACTGTATCGATCTGTGAAGTGAGCGGCCCGAAACTACTCATACTTGGCTCCTGTCCATTTCATCATCCCCGATCGCGTCCCAAAACCTGCCGATCGGTCACGTTCTGCGGGTGACCGGGCGCGAGATAGCTTTCGAGCAAATGCACCTGTCCGAGGACGGCGGGCGACATCAGCAGCGGCGAACGGCTTCCCTGATCGATGACCGTGTCATAGCCGAGACGGACTTCGCCGAGACGGAACATCGCCCAGTAGAACTTGACATCCATGACCGTGTGGGTCGGCTTCTCAAGGTCGATCATCTGGCGCGTGATTTCCATGCGACGCTGCATCTCGGCGGTGTCGACGAACGTCGTTCGCGGCAGCGGCAGCAGCACCGTGAAGCGGTGGGCGGTGCGTTCCATCGGCAGACGCACGGATTCGAACGCGTACCAGTCGTAGAGCGGCGCGCCGTCCGGCGGCACGGCTTGAGGCAGCTTGACGTTCTCAAACGCGGTCGCCGTTTCGCTCCCTGTGAGCCGGTAGGCGGTGTTGAAGGCGGCGAGATCGTTGTCGTAGCGGCGGCGCAGGAAGTCGCTCCACAGAGGTTGTGTGCTGGCGTTCGCCGAGGGCACGAAGCCGAGCGTATCCAGCGCGTACTTTTGCCGCGCTTCCTCAAGCTGCGCGTCGGCATGGGCTGTCAGTGGAAACTCTGCCGTCTGGTTTTGCGGCAGCAGTTCGAGATCTTGCAGAAACGCCGTGTAGCGATTGTGCAGTTCCTGCGCGCCCTGTTCGGGATGCCAGCGTTCCGACACCTGCGTTGACGGCAGCGCGTCTGGCGTCGTCGGGTCGCCGAGGACGACCGGCGGCAGGCGGCGGGTGCGGTACTGCTCGACGATGCGGATGCGGCTTTGCCCCGCCGGGTTGAGGAAGCTCGACTCGTCCGCGCACTCGTCCAATGCCAGACGGAGCGTCATCAGCAAGCCGGGAACCGTGCCACGCCGGCGGAAAAACAGCATCGCATGGCGGATGAACAGCCGCTGGCGGTTGGTATCCCACGCCGGGTCGAGCGCCGCGCCGAACCAGCTCGCCAGCCAGTCGAGCGCGTCGGCGGGAACGGAGCGCGTATCAAAGAACATTTGGAAGGCGGCGATCCGGTCTTCGATCGCCGTGAAGATGCCCTCGAAGTTGGCGAGGAAGCGGTCGAGGAACGAGGCGGAAAGCGCATCCTCGCGATAGGCCGCCGGTAGATACTGTTTGAGGTACGAGAAGCGCGGGTAGTAGGCGCGCAGGGCGCGCAGACTCGGCGTGCGCTGTTCGCTGCTCGTCAGCGTGAAGCGGATTTGCACGTAGCGCCCGCGTGCGCGCTGGAACAGCGTTTCCCACGTCCCATACCAGACGCTGCCGCCCTGCGCTACGAACGGCAGCTCTGATCCGGTCGCGCGGCGGTAGAGTGATGGCTCGTCAATGTATGCCGACGCCTCAAGCTCGGCGAGGCTGTTGGCGGCGCGCGTGGCGATGGCGACGCCGGTATCAGGTGGAATGCAGGCGTCGAGCATCAGCCGGTGCCAGACGCAGTCCGGTTCTCGCCCGTCGAAAACTGGCGAGTCGATGACAGCCTCACTGATGTAGCGCGGGCGTTTCTGTTCGACCAGCTGAATCCAGCGATCGGCGAAGTCGTAGTAGACCTCGTAGCCCGCGGCGACCAGCGCCTTGCCGCCGAACAACCGCATCGGGTAGAAGGCGGCGACCGGGTCGATCAACAGCGATCCCGCGTCGTCGAGCGCAAGATCGAAAGCATACGCCTGATTGCCGTCGCCGCCGACGACGTAGATGCGGTCGGGTACCCGTTCGCCGTCCTGATCCGTGTGTTCGAGGACGAAGGCGAAATCGTGACCGAGCAGGCGGAAACCGGCGCGCTGATCTTCCTCGATGATCGCTTCGACCGCTTCAGTCGACACCGGATTGCCGAGGCGCAGGCTGAAGCGGTAGCGGTAGATCAGCGAGTAGCGCGACGCCGGGTCGCTGTCCATGATCAAGACGGTGCCGTCGGGCAAGGCTTCGATCGCCACCGGAGCGACGAGGTCAATCGGCGAGCCGGCGTCAAGCGTGATGCCTTCGGGGAACGAGCGGAATCCGGCGAGACGGGCTTCACCGCCGTCGAGCGGCTGGAAGGAGTCTTCGCCCAAGTCCTCGATCGGGTTGACGATCTGCTCACGCGTGCAGACGTGCAGATTGCGGTCGAGCGCCCACAAACGGCGGTTGTCGCGGTCGAGAATCCACACGCCACCGTCGGGCGCGGGACTCATGTCGAACGGCGCGAACGGGACGGTCGAGGGG
>JAEVZT010000629.1 GCA_023392115.1 Chloroflexota bacterium | reverse complement strand
CGTTCGTGCGGGGGCACGGGCGGTACAGGTGGCACGGGCGGCACCGGCGGGACACGTCCCTCGTCGTCGTCATCGGTGTTGATTTCAATGCGGACACGCTTGTGCCCGGTTGATTCAGGCGTGTAGTTCGCGTGGTAGCGGTGCAGATCGCCGCTGCCCGTGAACTCCTCGCCCTGCGGCAGCGTCGCCCCCTCGAGGTTCGCGCCGTACAGATTCGCGCCGTCGAGACGCGCGCCGGTGAAATCGACGTTTTCGAGGTTCGCGTCCTTCAGGTTCGCGCCCATCAGGTTCGCGCCGCGGAAGTTCGCGTTGGCGGCATGAACGTTCTTCATGTTCGCGCCCATGAAGTTCGCGCCCTCGAAATTCCCTTCTTCGAGGCTGCCCTCTTTCAGGGTCACGCCGGTGAAATTCGCTCCTTGCGCGTTGGCACGATTCAACGTCGCGCCTTTCATATTGCGCCCGCTGAAGTCAGCCCCCTCAAGGTTCGCGCCCTCGAGGTTCGCGTCGCGATAGCTGGTCGTGTTGACGTCAACTTCGATGTTCGACAGCGCCCGGCTGATCGTCGACTTCGTCAGCCGCAGGATCTGGTCTTGCAGCTCGCGCCCGAGGTTGCGCAGGTCGCCCGTTTCGTAGTTCAGACTGCCCGCCGGTCGCTGCTCGCGCAGCAGCCCTTCCAGATAGATCACCATCTGCGACGCGGCGAGCTGCACCTGACTGAGCATGTGCTCCTCTTGGATATTCTCGTCAATCTCCAACACCAGCGTATCGGTGACGTAAAAGTCTTCAGGGAACAGCTCGGCGATTTTGCGCTGGATGCCGGTATACTGTTTGACCGCCATCCGCCCGGTTCCCATGAAAACACCCGAATGAATCGCCCGCTCAACCGACCTTTGCAGTGCCTTGAGCATCTGCAAGTACTGCTGTACCTTCAGAATCGTCGTTTCTTCCATCGTGAGCTCCTCTTCGCGCGGGGGTTCCCCGCCCATCATCCTCGTCTACAGGGTCATCGTACAGGTCTTGCTCGATAGCGCGCAGCGTTTCCGGTCGCAGCATGCGCCGCAGCGTCTGTTTGGCGTGGAACAGACGCGATTTGATCGTCCCGATGTTCACGCCCATCACTTCGGCGATCTCGGCATACGACATCGACTCTTCGGCGTACAGGATCAGCGCCTGCCGCTGGAGTTCCGGCAGTTGATCGATCGCCTCGCGCACTTCGAGATGCAGCAGCAGCCAGTGAGTTACCTCTTCCGGCGGCGTGCTGCGCTCATCCGCCAGTTCGAACGACACGCGCACCGTGAACGGATCGTCATCCTCGGCGTCGATCGACACCGTTTCGAACCGCCCTTGATGGCGCAAGATGTCGTAGCAGCGGTTGCGCGCGATGCGAAACACGTACGGGCGCAGTTTTTCCGGCGGATCGATCTTCCCGAGATTGACGTACAGCGACATGAGCGTGTCCTGCACCACGTCTTCAGCTTCCTGCCCATCTCCGATCAGGCGGCGGACGAAACGCGCCAGCCCCGGCTCAAGCGCCGTGTAGAGCTGTTCAAATGCGTCATAATCGCCGTTCTGTGCTTGGATCAGCAGTTCCGCTTCGTTCACGCTGCAACTCCCTGTCTACACCTAGTTACGATGGAGCGCTGGAACGTGTTCAAAACTGGTCGACTTGCTGGTGTTTTCGTCGTTTTTGAGGTAAAATATTAGAATATATGGTCGAAAAAACGCATCTCACACCTGATCAACTTTCGCTGGTCGAGCAGCCGATTCAAGGCTCGGTTTTCCTCGACGGCGTGGCGGGCAGCGGCAAGACAACCGTCGGGCTGCACCGCCTTTTGCATTTGCTCGACTCCGGCGTCCCGGCAGGCGAAATCCTCGTCCTCGTGCCGCAGCGCGCGCTTGAGATCCCCTACCTTCACGCCCTGCGCAGCCGCGAACTGCCGCCCGGCGGACAGGTCACAGTGACGACCCTCAGCGGCATCGCCGCCGAGATGATCGAGCTGTTCTGGGCGGTCGCCGCGCCGCGCGCCAAATTCTCGCCCGAAAGCACGCCGACGTTTCTCAGCCTTGAGACGGCACAGTATATCATGTCACAAATCGTCGACCCGCTGATCGACGAGTACGGCTATTTCAGCGCCATCACCATCGACCGAAACCGCCTCTACAGCCAGATTCTCGACAACTTGAACAAGGCGGCGGTCGTCGGCTTCTCCTACACCGAAATTGCCCAGCGGCTCAAAGATGCGTGGTTGGGCGAGAGCGCGCAGCATATCACCTTCGACCAAGTGCAGGAATGCGCCGAAAAGTTCCGCGCCTACTGCCTCGAACACAGCTTGATCGACTTCTCGCTCCAGACCGAGGTCTTCGCGCGCCATGTCTGGACGCTGCCGGAATGCCGCGAATACCTGCTGGCGCGTTACGCGCACCTGATCGTCGACAACGTCGAGGAAGATAACCCGGCGTTTCACGACGTGCTGATCGACTGGCTGCCCGAAGCCGACTCGGCGCTTGTGATCTACGATGACGATGGCGGCTTCCGGACATTCCTCGGCTCTGACCCGCAAAACGCGCTCCGCGTCCGCCAAATTTGCGACAGCTACGCTCGACTCGAGGAGTCGCTCGTCACACCGCCGCCGGTCGCAGCCCTCGGCGAGGAATTCGCCCGCGTTATGGATCAGGACGCGCAGCCGATCGACGCCGATCCGCGCGACGCCCTCGCCTACCGTGACCATCATTTCTACCCCGAAATGCTCAACTGGGTCGCCGACGAGATCGTCCATCTGGTGACCGAAGACGGCTGCCCGCCGGGTCAGATCGTCGTCCTCGCGCCGTTCCTGTCCGACGCGCTGCGCTTCTCGCTCATCAACCGGTTGACGAACAGCGGCATTCCGGCGCGCTCGCACCGGCCGTCGCGCGCGCTGCGCGAAGAGCCCGTCGCCCGCTGCCTGCTGACGCTGGCGCAGCTCGCCCACCCGCAGTGGGGGTTGAAGCCGACGGCGTTCGACATTGCCTACGCGCTCATGGGCGCGATCGGCGCGTTTGAACCGGGCAAGACGCTCGACCTCGTGCGCGCCCAGCTTCTCGCCGAAGCCGTCTACCCCGACCGCGACAGCAAGTCGGGTCTGGCGCCGTTTGAGAGCCTCGCCGTCGAAGTGCAGGAACGCGTCTCATACGTCATCGGCGAGCGCTACGACGCGCTGCGCGGCTGGCTCGAAGCCTACATCACCGAACACGAGCAGCCGCCCCCGCCGCCCGAACCTAAAAAGAAGCGGGGGCGCAAGAAGAAAGACGACGCGCCGCCGTCCACGCCTGAAATTGAGCTTGACCACTTCTTCAGCCTGATCTTCGGCGAAGTCCTGTCGCAGCTTGGTTTCGGCTTCTACGGCGACTTTGAAGCCGCGCGCGTCAGCAGCAACCTGATCGACTCGGCGCGCGACTTCCGCCGCGCCCTGTCCGACAAGGGCATTGTGCCCGAAGGCAAGCCGATCGGGCAGGAGTACATCGAAATGGTCGGGCGCGGCTTGATCGCCGCCCAGTACTTACGCCACTGGCACATCAGTTCGGAAAACAGCGTCTTGATCGCCCCGGCGTACACCTTCCTGATGACCAACACGCCGGTCGAGTACCAGTTCTGGCTCGACATCGGCAATCGCGGCTGGGTTGAGCGGCTGTACCAGCCGCTGACACATCCTTATGTCCTCAGCAAGTGGTGGGAAGTCGGCACGAAGTGGACTGACGAGCAGGAAGTGAGGATCAGGCAGGCGACGCTCTACCGCCTGATTATTGGCTTAGTGCGCCGCTGCCGGGGGCGAATCTACCTCGGCTTGAGCGACCTGAGCGAGAACGGCTACGAGAGTCAGGGCGAACTGCTCAATTCGATCCAGCGTATCCTGCGGCGGCTGGGAAAGGAAGACGCGCGTGTTTAACCCCCGCCCGAAGCAGCACGAAGTCTTGAGCTATACCGGCGGCAAGATGGGCGTTGCCGCCGTGCCGGGGAGCGGCAAGACGCAAACCCTGTCGGCGCTGGCGGCGCGGCTTGTCGCCGAACACATTGACGACGATCAGGAAGTTCTGATCGTGACGCTCGTCAAC
>JAEVZT010000561.1 GCA_023392115.1 Chloroflexota bacterium | reverse complement strand
CGCACCTGCTGGTCGCCGTTCGCGTCGGTGCCGATGGCAAACAGCGTCAGCGTTCGCGCGTCTGACGCCGATGCGCCCTGTACCCGCGTGTCCGTTTCGAAGTTCGGGAAGGCGGCGCTGATCTGCGCCGGGTTCAACGTGTAGTTGAAACTGCGTCCCGAAACGCGCAGCGCCCCATCTTCGAGGATGTACCCCGGCATGGTCAGCGTCCGGTAAACCTGTATGTCCGTCCAGTCATCCGGCAGCGTGTAGTTGAAATTGTACTGGTTCGCCACCGGAATCGTCGTGTCGCTTTGCCCCCCGTTCAGCGGAAGCTGTTCGGCATCCGGTGGAACGACGTAGAAGGCGTAGCTTCCCGCCTGTGAACCGACGACGCCGCCGCGAATCGGCACCATGTCGAGCGATCCGATCGACGTGACGCCGTCATAACGGACGGCGATCTGAACCGTCCACATGCCGACTTCCTCGACGACGAACGAAGCCGCCGGGTCGAAATACGCGCCGACCGCGTTCGCCTGTCCGGTGGATTCGCGCACAAGCCCGCTCGGTGACGTGATCGTGACGCGCACATCGGCGGGAAGCGTCGGCGCGACCTGTCCGGCGACGCTCGCCGTTTCGCCGACGACCAGCACCGCGCCCGGCTGCAGTCCGGTCGGGTGAAAGAACATATCGTGCGTTTCGTTCGGCAGGGCAACCAGCGCGCCGCCATCCGGACCGCCCGCGCGCCCGCGTCCCGGTGGAAAGATGCGCGCCCCATTTGCGTCGGCGATCACCGACAGCGCCGCGCCGTAGATCGTCGCTTCGCGCAGATCCGCCGCTTCGTTGCGGAAGATCGCGCCGCCGAAAATGAAGGCGAAATCCCCCGGACGGTCGCCCGCGCTCCCCGCGCCGATCTGCCCGTTGTTAGGGTCATCCGAGTCCCAGTACAGCGGCAGACCGCCATCCTCGCGCCCGACGACGTACTGGCGCATCGTCACACCCGGACGAACGGCACTGATGTAAACATAGCTGTTGCTGCTGATCCGCTCCGGCAGCAGCGCCGAGTCGTAGGGGTCGCCGCGCTGGGCGAAGAACAGGATCGGCAGTTCATCCTCGACGGCAAGCTGGTTGATCGTCAGCCCCTGCGGCGACACATACCCTTCGAGCGCCTCAACCACCCAGTTCTGGTACGCCCCAAAGCGATCCTGCACGCGTAGCACCGGACGCATGCCGCCGTTCCGCCCATCGGCAATCCACGCGTTGTCACCGCTGAAATACGGCGCGTTCAGGCGCGTTTCGCGCGGGTCAACACCGGCGATCGCAGCGTAGCGTTCGAGCAGAAACCACGCCGGACGGAGATCGACGGCTTGCGAAGGCAGCCCGCGCTCGCCGTGTGCGATCAGCGCGCGCTCCGGCGAAGCGATCACGCCCGCGGCGCGCAAACTCGCCATCCACAGCCGTCCACCGCCGTCGGTGTAGCGGACGACGTAATCGACGAGATACTCGCCCGGCGCCTCAAACGTGAAATAATCCCCGCCCGCGTCGAAATAGCCGTAGCGGTTCGCCTGACCGCTGAAGACACGTTCGATAATGTCACCGCCATCAAGCGGGAAGACCTGCAGGTGCGCGCTGACGTCGGCGGGCACGCCCGGCGCGAGATAAACGCCGGGATGAAACGAGTCGCCGACCTCAAATGGTGTTCCCGGCAGCACCGCCGGCGTCAGGTCGATCGGTTCGGCGATGCTGACGCGGTACGTCCCGCCACCCGCGTAGCGGTTTCCCCACGCATCCTGTGTTTCGCCGGACAGGGCGATCGTATAATCGCCGTACTGGTCGAAGGGATAGCGTGCCAGCAGCGGATCAAGCGTCGTCAGGCGGTACACGTCGACCTGAGACTGTGCGCCGAACAGGGCACGCTCATCAGGCGCGTCGGTCGACAAGCGGTTCTGGACAATCGCGTGACTGCCCAGATCGTCGACCGTGCCGTCCGGTCGGGTGACGCTCGCTTCAAGCGCTCCGGCAGGCGACGCGAACGGGATCAGCGGTTCGCCTGACGTGTCGTAGCGGTTTGGCATTTGGTTGAGCAGGTACGGCTCAAGTGGATACTCGCCCGGTGGCAGGATATACGTCGGGCTGTTGAAGCGGACGCGGTTCGACAGCGCCGCGAACGCCTGATCCTCGTCGGCGAGAACGCCCCGGCTGCCGTCGCTTGGGTTGTCTATCAACAGCGTCCAGATGAGCCGCGCGGAGTCAGCGCCGCCGACGTTGATGACAACCGGCAGGCGCGTAAGTCCCGCGATCACCGACTCGTCTGTTATATTCGGCGCTTCGGTGCCGTTCTGCCCCCATCGGACGCGCATCCCGTCAAGCTGCTGGGTGTAACCCTCAAACAGCGGGACGTACAGTCCCGGCGGCAGGTCGTCGGGCAGCGCCAGATTGAAGTCGAACGTGAAACGATACCCTGCGTCGTCGCGGGTCATTTGCTGCGCTCCGACGACGACCTCGCCGAGCGCGGCGCTGCTGCGTAAGTTATCGACTGCCAGCCCGCTTGGCGTCTGGATCGCCGACCAGCCGTTGTTGCTCAAGGCGTCGCCAACGGGGCGAATGACCCCGTCCTGCGCCGCCCGCGCGATCGGCTGCAAGCCCAACACGCCGATCCACTGCGTATCGGCGGGCAGCACCGGCAGTTCGAGCAGGACATTCATTCGCAGGCGCAGGTTGTCGCCCGGATCGAGCGCCAGCGCGTCGACCTGTCCGCGCGCCGACCATAACGTCCCCTCCGCCAGCGTCCCGGCGACCGAGAACGGTGTGCCTTCCGCCTGCCCCTCAACGTCGAACAGGATCGCGCCAGCCCCGCCGGGCAGCGATCCCGTCGTGTTCCGTTCGGCTTCAGTCGGCTCGCTCGCCAAGGTGCCGATCCAGTACGGCGTGCTGCTGTCGCCCCGGATACGCGCGCTAAAGCTGCCGTTAATGCTGGCGCGCGTTGATACGGTTTGTCCGGTATAGAGGTTGCGAATCAAGAGGTTGGCGGCGGCGTAGACCGCACCCTCGCCGCCGCTGATCGTCGCCGTCCCGCTTTCATCCGCCTCTGACGCGCGGATCAGCGACAGAACCGGCGGATCGCCGGGCTGCGGCATGGGGGGCTGCGCGCGCGCGTTCCCTGCAAGCACCATCAGGGTGATGAAGGCGAGATAGAGTCGGCGCAACGCTCGACGCTCCGGTGTAGTCGGGTAACAGCGCGAGTATAGAAAACCGCTCTGGGGTTGTCAATTTGTGCGGGTCAGCGATGCCCGTACCGCCTCACGGGCGAAAATCGAGCTTGTCGATCAACGTGTCGAGCGCCAGCAGCAGATCGGCGGACGCGCCGTTGTTGAGCAGCGTGTAATCGGCGATCGCGATCGGTCCGCCCTTCTCCAGCTTCTCGATCTCCTGATAGTCGCGGCGCTCGGCTTCTTCGCGCGTCAGCGGGCGCTCGGCGCGCTGGGACAGCCGCGAGTAACGCAGGTCGCGCTCGCAGACGATGGCGACGACCACCATCTGCCCGCCAAACTCGGCGTTCAGCATTTTGTACTCGCTGAAGCTGTACAGCCCGTCGATGACGATGTTGTTGTGCTGTTCGAGCGCGGTGCGCAGGTGCGGCAGCGCCCGCCGCGCGATGGCGTCCATCCCTTCTTGGTCGCGGAATTCCTCGCGCACGATCCGTTCGTGTTCGGGCGTCAGCGTCCACCCGCGCCGCGCGACTTCGTTGACAACAATGCTGCCGAAACGGAACTGGAAAAATCCGCACGCTTGTAGGTGCGCCGCGCAGAGCGACTTACCCGCGCCGGGCATTCCGACCAACGCCAGCGCGCGCGGTGAAACTGTGTCTTTCACGATGCTGCCTCGCCTTCAGAAGAATACCGCCGCATTATACACCAGCGCGGCAAGATACACCGTGCCGGTTCAAGCGCGGCAAATGGGTCAGGTGTATAATCTGGGCATGGATAACAGAGCGCTCGCCAACCCCTACCACACCGGGGACGCCGCAGGTCTCGCTACAGCGCCTTTCGCCGGACGTCAGGACGCCTTCGGTCGCATCTACGGTCAAATTTCCGATCCCGGACGCAAACAGGCGATCCTTATCCTCGGTCGCCGCAAGATCGGCAAGTCTGCGTTACTGTATGCCGCCGGCAGCGTCTTCAAGGAAACCGTCGTCACCGTTTACATTCCCCTGCGCGACGAGCCGATCACGAGCGAATACGACTGGCTGCTGTCGCTGGCGCAGACGATCACCGAAGCAGTCGCCGAGCGCGGATATACGCTGAGCCGCCTGTCGCAGATCGAACCGCCGGGTAACGATATCCGTCTGTGGTTCGACGACACATTCCTGCCGCACATTCTGGCGGCGCTTCGGGGGACGCGCGATCTGCTGCTCTTGTTCGACGACGCTGACCGGCTGCTGGTGGCGCTCAAGACGGCGACTCTGCCCGAAGACGCTCTCGACTTCCTCGACACGCTGCTCGCCAAGCATCCCCAACTCGGCGTCATTTTCACGATGGATACCGAGTACGAGTCCGATCTGTCGGCGTTCGACGCGCTCGTGCCGATCAAGAACGTCTACCGGCTGTCAAACCTCGAACTGAGCGAGACGAAGTGGCTGATGCAG
Source organism: Chloroflexota bacterium (assembly GCA_023392115.1). GTDB lineage: Bacteria > Chloroflexota > Anaerolineae > Aggregatilineales > Phototrophicaceae > Flexifilum. The sequence continues at coordinate 997 of JAEVZT010000561.1, read as the reverse complement.
GAGCCGGTGCGCACCCTATACACCGTCCCTGACGAGGTGGTGCAGGCTGTCCAGCGATCGACAGGCGGAATGCCCGCCGCGATCCAGCGTTTCGGCTATGAATTCTACCGCCGATGGTACGGCGCGCCCGACCTGAATGTCATCACGCTTGAGGACGCAAAAACGCTCGGCGTGACGGTTTACAATGCCGTCCGCGACGACTACCGCGCGATCTGGGACAGCCTAACGGCGAACGAACGGCTGGTGCTGACGGCAACCAGCGGGCTGTACTACGACGACCCGATGGGCACAATCGACGCGGCGTCGATCGAACGCTGGCTCGTCGGCACGGATTATCCGCTCGACATCACGGCGATCAACGCCGCGCTGCGCAGCCTCGAGTACCGCGAACTGATCGTCCCTTCCGGCGCAGGCGTACAGTTGTCGGCGGAACTGCTGCGGACGTGGCTGCTGGAAAACGCCCGCCGGTTAACGCGCCCGACAGCGGTCGAAGCCGCGCCGCCCGAACCGCGCCCGTTGACGGTCAGCCCGCGCCTGATCCGCTGGCTGCTAATCGCGCTGCTGCTGCTGATCATCGCCAACGTGATCGCCTTCGCGGTCGTCAGCAACCAGCCGACGATCGTCGTCACCGGCTTACCGCAGCCGACCGTTACGCTCGCCCAAGAAGTGACGCCCCCGCCGTGAGGTTAGGACGCCCCCGCCAGATCGACGACACATTCGCCGCCGTCGACTGAACAAACCGCCAGCACCGCATCGCCGCGCCGGACTTGAAACGTCATGTCGGGCTCCGTGCTGATCCAGAACCAGCGCGGCGCGCCGACAGCGCGCCATGCCTGCCGCGCCTCGCAGTAATCCGGCTTGACCATCTGGCTGAAGCCGAGTGTCCACAATTGGAAACAGTCTTTCGGCGGCAGCGCGTGAAGGGTCGCCCCTGCCGACGCCCACTGATTGGCGGCAAAGCGAATTTCTTCGCCGTTCGGCGCGATTTGCACAAACA
>JAEVZT010000539.1 GCA_023392115.1 Chloroflexota bacterium | reverse complement strand
CGACTACTCCCTTTCTCAGCTTCAATACGCGCAGGAACATCTTGGGCGATCTCCACGCTACATCTATGTCGCCGCCGACGCGTATCACCTGCCGTTTCAACCGGGCATCTTTGACTGCGCGACGATGATCCGCGTGATTCATCACATGGCGCACGTCGAAACCGTTCTGTCGCAGCTTCGCCGCGTGATCGCTCCTGAAGGCACGTTAATTCTCGAACACGCCAACAAGCGCAACTTCAAGGCGCTGCTGCGCTACTGGCTGAAGAAGCAGAATTGGAATCCAAACGATCCGCGGCCTGTCGAGTTCGTCGAACTGAACTTCGACTTCCACCCGGAATACATCCGCCGTGAACTTCAACGCAGCGGTTTCATCCTCCAGTCGCGCATCCCGGTGTCCTTCTTCCGCGTGCAAAGCCTGAAAGACAAGCTGCCGCTCGATCTGCTCGTCGGCATGGACGGCGTCATGCAGGCGACCGGGCTGCTGTATTCGCCGAGCATCTTCACCAAGAGCGTCGCCGTCGGCAGCACGCCGGATAACCTGCGCCGCGAAACGCTGTTCGCCTGCCCCGAGTGCGGCGGCGATGTCGTCCGCAGCGGCGATATTCTCACCTGCCGCCGCGATGGTCGCCGCTGGGCGGTGCGCGACGGCATCTACGACTTCAAAGCGCCGATCGAGGTTGACGACTAGCACACACTGACGCCTTCCTAGGAACTACAATTCCTCAAGCTGATCGCGCATCGAGGCGAGGTAGCGTTCGCGCAGGGCGCGCGTCTTTTCCCCCGGCGCCCCGTTCCCAATGGAAATGCCGTCGATTTCGACCACCGGCACGATTCCCCGGCTGCTGCTGGTGATGAACGCTTCGGCGAGTCGCGGCACGTCCTTGACGTGAACGGCGTCTTTGCGTACCGGCAGCACGTCCGGCGCGACCGCGTAGACGATCTGCTGGGCAATGCCCGGCAGCACGCCTTGACCCGCCGAGCGCAGTTCACCGTCAAGCACCGCATAGAAATTGCTGCTCACGCCTTCGAGGATGTAACCCCCTTCGTCGAGCAGCAGGGCAGTGTAAATCCCCGGCGGCAGCGACGATTCGATCTGCCCGCGCTGGTGCATCCAGTCCGTCGTCTTGGCGGCGGCGTTGTGGCGGGCGCTGTCCGGCACGGTGATGCACCTGACGCCGTTGGCGATGATCTCCGGCGCGAGCGCTTTGAATGGCTCGACGGACAGGATCAACTCATCTGGAGACTGCGCCGGGACAGTAACGCGGAAGCGCACGTCGCCGTAACCCGCCTCGGCGATCATTTCCCGCAGCGCCGCGCGCAGCCGCGCCCGGTCAAGCTTGAGCGGTATATTCGCCCGCCGCGCCGAATCTTCCAACCGGTCGAGGTGAGCGGTCAAGCGCAAGACTTTGAACGTCTCAAACGTGTTCGTGACTGTGTAAACGCCGTCTGTAGGCTCGTAGGCGGCAGCCTCGTTGAGCGAGTCGGCGTGATAATCGACAGGCGACAAGCCGTCGGCGGTCAGACGGCGGATGATGCAGGGGGACATAAGCACTCCATAGGGCACACGATCGCGCCTGATTACAATACCACTGCCGCTGCGCCGGCGCGATCTTCTGATCTTCTTCCCGTTTTGCGGGTGACGCGCTTGACACGTTTCGCGGAAACGGCTACCATACGTGCATCTGTTGAGCAGGAGCCTGATTGTGCTACCCCTGAACCAACAACTGACGACTACCGGTATGGGCATGACTACCTCACATATTTATGTGCGGGGGCATCTGCGCGTACCTTGAAGTCGTGAAAGACAAGGACATCAAAAGCGTGTGACCCCCGGTCACACGCTTTTTTTTTGGCGCGTGCGTGGTCATTGGAGAGAGAACTGTGAAAACCCTGACGATGAAATTCGGTGGAACGTCGGTCGGCAGCCCGGAAGCGATCAACAGCCTCGTCAACATCGTGTCCGAAGAAGTGGCGCGCGGCAACCGCGTCGCCATCATCGTCTCGGCGATGTCGGGCGTGACCGATGCGCTGCTGCGGTCGGTGCAGGACGCGGCAACCGGCAACCGCTGGGGGTATCTGTCGTGCGCGCAAAAACTCCGCGACCGTCACACTGAAGCTGTCAACCTCTTGACCACGCCCGGCAAGAACCGGTCGAGCGTGCAGTCGGAAATTGAAACCCTGCTCAACCAGCACAGCGACCTGTGCAATGCCGTCAGCATCCTCGGCGAGGCGACGCCGCGCATCAGCGACTCGATCGTCGCCTTCGGTGAGCGACTGAGCAGCCGGGTTGTCGCCGCCGCGCTCCGACAGGCGAATGTCAACGCGCGGGCATTCGACGCCGGACAGTTCATCATCACCGACAACCATTTCGGCGGCGCTGTACCGATCTGGTCGGAGACGGAGCGCCGCATCCGCGAAAAGTTGATCCCGATCCTCGATCAGGGGATCGTGCCGGTGCTGACGGGCTTCATCGGCGCGACGAACGACGACCAAGTGACGACGCTCGGACGCGGTGGCAGCGATTACAGCGGCGCGATCATCGCGGCGTACACCGACAGCGACGAGCTGATCATCTGGACGGATGTCGACGGCGTGATGACGACCGACCCGCGCATCGATCCGCGCGCGCGCGTGCTGCCGTATGTGTCCTATACCGAGGTCGGCGAGCTGGCGTTCTACGGCGCAAAGGTGCTGCACCCTAAGACCGTCCAGCCGATCCTCAACCGCGGGATTCCGGTGCGCGTCCGCAACACGTTCAACCCGGCGCATCCGGGCACGCTGATCGGTCCAAACGGCAAGCCGAGCGAGACGATCATCAAGGCGGTGACGAGCGTCCGCAGCGTCAGCCTGCTGACGGTGCACGGCAAAGGCATGATCGGCGTGCCGGGGATTGCGGGACGGACGTTTCTGGCGACGGCGCGCGCGGGAGCGAACATCCTCATGATCTCACAGGCGTCGTCCGAGCAGAACTTCTGCTTTGTCGTCATGAATGACGTCGTTGATCACGCGCGGCAGGCGATCGAGGATGAGCTTGCCGAGGAAATCGCGCGCGAGGATGTTGACGGGATCGACGTGCTGGCGCGAGTATCGGTCGTGACGACGGTCGGCGCGGGGATGCGCGGGACGCCGGGCGTCGCCGGGCGTGTGTTTACCGTCATGGGCAACAACAACGTCAACGTGATCGCCATCGCGCAGGGCGCGTCCGAGTGCAGCATTTCGTTCGTCGTCGAAGAACGCGACCTTGAACGGGCAGTGCTGGCGCTGCACGATCTGGCGCTCGAGACTGTCGCGGTGGCAGGATGACGGTGAGCGTGCGAGGATCTTGGCTGGCGAGGTGGTTGACAAGATGAATGGATGCCGTTATCCTGTACGACAATCGTCAAATCAACTAAACGAGAAACCCGTGTCCAAGAGCAATTTTGCCCCTTGTTGTCTGATGTGTATGGCGACCAACAGCCGGGGCTTATGCTGCTAGGACTCTGACCTTGTTGATAGCATACGCCTCGGCTCTTGCCGGGGCGTTTTTGTTTCATCCATCAGCGCGCCCCGGTGAGAATTGCCGGGGCGTTGTTATTCATCCGACCTGAAAACAACAGCTCGCAGACAGGAGGTTCCGTGATGAAGTCGTGTTGCCGCTGCCGAATGTAGACCTTATACGCATCAAGCCGTTCCCGTCATTTGACTGCCGTTTTTCGCCATGAATTACAAGCTATTGACCATCACGTGACAACCTCAGGAG
>JAEVZT010000484.1 GCA_023392115.1 Chloroflexota bacterium | reverse complement strand
GTTCTGATCGTGACGCTCGTCAACTCGGCTGTTGAGAACTTCAGCCGCCGCGTCGGTGCATTTGTCCGCGCTTACGGGCTGCTGCCGAACGTAGGCTACCGCGTGCGAACGCTCCACGGCTTGTGCAACGACATCGTCCGCGAGCGCCCCGGCTTGGTCGGCTTGGCTGACGACTTCCAGATCGTCGACGAGCGCGAAGCCGAGACGATTCTTCAGGTCGCCGCGGTGACGTGGGTGCGGACGCACGGCGACGAAGCCGAACGCTTCCTGTCGCCCGACCTCGACGACAACCGCCGCGAGTACGTCCGCCGCGAAAACATCCCCGATCTGGTATCGAACATCGCCCGCGTATTCGTCAAGCAGGCGAAAGACGAACGCCTGCTGCCCGAAGACATCCGCCGCCGCCTCGACCGAATTGGCACTGGGCTGCCGCTCGCAGAGATGGGCTACAGCATCTACGTCAGCTACCAGCGCGGTCTGAATTATCGCGGCGCCGTCGACTTTCAAGACTTGATCCGGCTGGCACTGCGCGCGCTCGAACTTGACGAGACATACCTGATCCGTTTACGCCGCCGCTGGAAATACATCCTCGAAGACGAGGCGCAGGACAGCAGCCGCCTACAAGAGACGATCCTGCGTTTGCTTGTCGGCGACGACGGTAACTGGGTGCGCGTAGGCGACCCGAATCAGGCGATCTACGAAACGTTCACCACTGCCCGCCCGGAATACCTGTGGAGCTTCCTCAAGCAGCCCGACGTGCAGGCGCGCGAGCTGCCGAACTCGGGTCGTTCCGCGCTGCCGATCATCGACCTCGCCAACCACCTGATCGGCTGGACGCTCGAACGCCACCCAAACCCGGTAATCCGCGACCGCCAGCCGCTGCAGCCGCCGCTTATTCAGCCGACGCCGCCCGGCGATCCGCAGCCGAACCCGCCCGCCGAAACGTCGCGCATCTTCCTGATGGACAAGGCGCTGACGCCAGTCGAGGAAATTCAGACGGTCGTCGAAAACCTGCGCCGCTGGCTGCCCGAACACCCCGATCAAACCTGTGCCGTGCTCGTCCCGCGCAACAAACGCGGTTTCGAGCTTGTCGACGCGCTCAAGGCGTCGCGCGATAACCGCCTCGAGTACGTTGAACTGCTGCGCTCGACGACGTCAACGCGCGAAGCGGCGGGCGCGCTCGGCAACGTCCTTCACTATCTCGGCAGCCCCGAATCCGCGCCGTTTCTGGCGACGGTCTACAAAGTCTGGCGGCGCGACGAACGCGACGACGAAGTTCTCGCCGCGCGCCTGAACGCCGTCGCCAAGGCGATCCGCAAATGCACGCGCATCGAGGATTTCATCACGCCGCAGTTGGGGCGCGACTGGCTGCGCGACGACGAAGGCATCGCCGCGCTGATCGAATCCGATCCGGAAATCGGAACGCAGTTGGACGCTTTCCGAAAGCTCGTTCAGCGCTGGCAGGAAGCGGTCATCCTGCCGATCGACCAGTTGATCCTGATTCTGGCACAAGACCTGTTCCAGAGCTCCGCCGATCTCGCCGTCGCCCACAGCATGGCGGTGCTGCTGCGCAACTACGGCGAGACGCACCCACAGGCGCGGCTGCCCGAATTCACCGAAGAACTGGCGGTCATCGCCAAGAACGAACGCCGTTTCCTCGGCGTCGACGATGCCGACCGCGGCTTCGACCCTGACCGGCACAAGGGCAAGGTGACGATCGCCACCATCCACGCGGCGAAGGGGCTGGAATGGGATCGGGTCTACCTGCTTTCGGTCAACAACTACGATTTCCCATCCGCCCTACCCGGCGACCAGTACATCTCAGAACGCTGGTTCGTGCGCGACGGCTTGAACCTCGAAGCCGAGGCGCTGGCGCAGTTGAAACTCCTTGCCGACGACCTCGCCTTCGACTATCACGAGGGCAGCGCGACCGAAGACGCGCGCGTCGACTACGCCGCCGAGCGCCTGCGCCTGCTCTACGTCGGCATCACCCGCGCCCGCCGCGAACTGATCATGACGTGGAACAGCGGGCGGCGCGGCGACCAGAAGCAGGCGATTCCATTCGCCGCCCTGCAATCGTATCTGGAGCAAACGCAAAATGAATCTGCCCGCTGATTTCCAGTTCAGCCAGAGCAGCTTGCAGGACTTCGTCGACTGCCCGCGCCGTTTCTTCCTGAAATACATCGCCGGCTTGCAGTACCCCGCCCCGCCGAGCGCGCCGCTGCGCCTGTTCGAAGAACACATGGCGCAAGGGGTTCAGTTTCACCGCCTCGTCTACCAGCATTTCGTCGGCATTCCGGCGAACCTGCTCGCCGCGACGATTGACGACGAGCGCGTCGAGGCGTGGTGGGCGAACTTCCTCGCCTATGACCAGTTGAACCAACTGCCGACCGATCACAGACCGGAGATCGCGCTGTCCGCGCCGCTGGCGGATCGGCGGCTGGTCGCCAAGTACGACCTGATCGCCGTCGAGTCGGGGTCGCGCGCCGTGATCGTCGACTGGAAAACGTCGCTGCGCCGCCCGAAGCGCGAGACACTCGCCCGCCGCTTGCAAACGATCGTCTATCCCTATCTGCTCGTCCGCGCGGGCGCCCATCTCAACGATGGGCAGCCGATCGCGCCTGAGTCGGTGACGATGCTCTACTGGTTCGCCGAGTTCCCCGACCAGCCCGAAGTCTTCACCTACAGCGCCGAGCAGTTCGGGCGCGACGGCGAAACGCTTGAACGGCTGGCAGCCGACATCCTCAGCCGGGCGGATGAGGTCGACTTCCCGCTGACCGAGGACGTTCACCGCTGCGGCTTCTGCACCTACCGGTCGCTGTGCAAGCGCGGCGACAAAGCGGCGTCGTTTCTTGAGAGTGACGATGATATTGAGGTCGATGCCGGTTTCGCCGGCGTCAGCCTCGACCAAGTTGCCGAAGTCGAGTTCTAGACTTAGCCGTGAAACGCTGGATTGACCCTACCCCCGTCACCGTCCCCGACGCCATGCAGCGGCTCGTCGGCGGGCACACGCTGATCGCCGAAACGCTCGTCCGGCGTGGCATCGACGATCCCGAGCGGGCGCGCGCGTTCCTCGATCCGGCGCACTATCGTCCCGCGTCTCCGTTCGACCTGCCCGACATGGCGCAAGCCGTCGAGCGCGTCTTGCTGGCGATCCGCGAGCGCGAACGGATCGCCATCTGGGGCGACTTCGACGTCGACGGTCAAACCGCCACCGCCCTGCTCGTCTTCGCCTTGCGCGAGCTTGGCGCGGATGTCAGCTATCACATCCCCCTGCGCGAGGGCGAGGGTCACGGCGTCAACATCCCCAATCTGGTGAGGCTGATCGACTCTGGTGTGACGCTTGTCATCACCTGCGACACCGGCATCGCCGCCCATGAAGCTATTGACTACGCCAGCGAGCGCCATGTCGACGTGATCATCACCGATCATCACCACTTGCCGCCGACGCTGCCGCAGGCGTTCGCCGCCATCAACCCGAAGCGCCTGCGTGAAAGCCATCCCCTGCGCGAACTCCCCGGCGTCGGCGTCGCCTACCTGTTGATCGCCGCCATTAGCGGGCATGAACGGGAAGATTTACTCGATCTTGTGGCGCTTGGGATCGTCGGCGATGTCGCCCTGCAGGTCGGCGACACGCGCTATTTGCTCCAGCGCGGGCTCGATCGCCTGTGCGTAACTGAACGTCTCGGATTGCGGGCGATCTTCGAGCAGACGGGGCTTGCCGCCGATCGGCTGACGGAAGAGCACGTCGGCTTCACGCTCGCGCCGCGCCTGAACGCCCTCGGGCGGCTCGGCGACGCTAACCAAGCCGTCGAACTCCTTACGACCCGCGATCCCGAACGGGCACGGATTCTTGCGTTGATGCTCGAAGGCTTGAACGCCGAGCGCAGGTTACAGGTCGACCAGATTTACGGCGCGGCTCAGGCGCAGATCGAGAACGATCCGGCGCTGCTCGAATCGCGCGCGCTCGTGCTGGCGCATCCCCAGTGGATCGGCGGCGTGCTCGGCATCGTCGCCAACCGCCTCGCCGAGGACTACCACCGTCCGGTGATCCTGCTGGCAGCGCCGCAGGGCGAACGGGCGCGCGGATCGGCGCGGTCGGTCGCCGGGATCGACATTACCGCCGCGCTCGAAAAGCACAGCGATCTGTTGCTGTCGTTCGGCGGTCACACGATGGCGGCGGGGTTGAGCCTGCTGCCCGAACGTATCCCCGACCTGCGCCGCGTCCTATCGCGCACCGTCAAGAAGCTGGCAGGCGCGAAAACCGAGCCGACGATCGAGATCAGCGGTTACGTCGGCTTGGACGAGATAACGCCCGAACTCGTCGCCGACATTGAACGCCTCGCCCCGTTCGGCGCTGGCAACCCGCCGCTGGTGCTGGCAGCGCGCGATCTAGCGATCAGGAGTCACGGGACGGTCGGGCGCGGGGGCGATCACCTGCGGCTGACGGTCGAAGACCGCGGCGGGAACACCGCCCGCGTTATCTGGTGGGGTGGCGGCGGCGCGCATCTGCCGTCGGCGCGCGTCGATCTGGCGTTCGTCCCGCGCATGAGCGACTACAAGGGCGAGCAGCGGCTGCAAATCGAGTGGGTCGACTGGCGGCTTGCCGAAGGCGCTGTCGAGGTACTTGGTCTGCCGTTCGAGATCGTCGACTGCCGCGCCGAACCAAATCCACACGCCGCCGTCGAGGCACTGCGGGCTCAGCATCCCGATCTTCAAGTCTGGAGCGAAGCGCAGGGAAAGGTCGGCGTGACACGCGCCGATTTGCAGCCTTCCTCAACGCTGGCTATCTATACAATCCCACCGAGTCCGGCGCTGCTCAAGGGGGCGGTCAAGCGCGTCGCGCCGAAGACGGTCTACCTCTTCGCCGTCGATCCGGGCATGGACGATCCGCAGGCGTTCCTTGCGCGGCTGGCGGGTGCAGTCAAATTCGCGCTGAAGGCGAAAGGCGGTCAGTTGAGTATCACCGCGCTTGCGGTGGCAACCGCGCAGATCGAACCGGCGGTCAG
>JAEVZT010000483.1 GCA_023392115.1 Chloroflexota bacterium | reverse complement strand
TGATCACGGGGTTGGCGCTGTTCTGGCTGCGGCTGTTCCCGCTGATCATGCGCGGAGTCAGCGCGCTCTTAAGCCGCATCAACGGCTTGCTCGCGCCGCTGGCGCTGTGGAACATCTCGCGCGATCCCGGTCATTACGCGCAGCTGGTGATGGTGCTGATCGGCACGTTGGCGATCGGCACGGCGTCGCTGGCGCTGGCGGCAACCCATGACGCGGGGGCGTGGAGCAACGCGCGTTACGCCGTTGGCGGCGAAGTCGCGCTGACGTTCGACGGACAAGCGCCTCCTGCTGAGAACCTGCCCGGCAATGCCGAACTGCTCATGCGTTACGAAACGATTGAACCGGAAGGCTCGCCGCGCACCGAGCTTTTCGGCATTACGCCGGAACGCTTCACCGAACTCACGGGCGAAACGCTCGAAGATGTGCGCCGCCCCGGAATTCCGCTGCCGGACGACACAGTCGAAATCACGGTGCAGGTGTACGCCGAACCGATCGCCGGCGAAACGGTCAGCACGCGGCTGGCGCTCGACGTTGTCAACGCGCTCGGCGTGCGGCGGACGATCCCGATGACGACCGCCGACGAAACGGCGACCGGCGCATTTTTCACTTACAGCGCCGCGCTGCCCGACGAGCCGTTTATGCCGTTCACGCTGGTCGGCGTTCGATTCCTGAGTCGGATCGGCTCTCAGGGCTTGGAACACGTCGTCTTTCTGGACAGCCTGACGGTTGTGCTTGACAACGGCGAACAGGTCGTGCTTGACGACTTTGAGCGCTCGACCGTGCCGGAGTGGTCGTCGCGCGATCTGGTCGGCGTCTTCGGCGCGAATGTCGGTGTGTTTGCGGCCTCATCGCAGTCGCATGCCGCGAGTGGCAATTACGCGCTGCGCGTCGAATATGCGATCGCTCATCGCGGTATTTCTTTGTTCGAGCCGGTTTTACCCGCGTATCCTGTCGAAGGATCGCCGCCGATGCCGGTCATCCTGTCGGATGCCTATGCGCGGACGTTGGGCAGTCGCGCGCAGCGCCGCCCGCTGGCGGTTGGCGATACCGGCACCGTCGCGCTGGTCTTGAACGAAGGGACGCGCGAGCTGCGCTTTCGGGTGGTCGGCATTGAGCCGGCGTTCCCGAACGCGGGCAATCGCTTCCTGATCGCGCCGGTCGGGCTGCTGCGAGATTTCCTGAACGCCGAGGCGTCGCCGGCAGCGTTCTATGGCGTCAATACGGCGTGGCTGACGCTGCGCAACCGCCAGCTTGATCCCGCCGCCCGCGACCAGATCGCCGCGCTCCCGGGGCTGCTCGACGTGCGCGAAACGTGGGATTTGTACAACCTACTGCTGCGCGAGCCGCTGCCCAACGGGATCATCGGCGTGCTGTACGCGGGATTCTGGGTGTCGCTGCTGCTCGGGCTGCTCGACTTTGGCTTCTACCTCGCCATGACCGCTGCCCGCCGCGCGACATCGTTCGCCGTGCTGCGCGCGCTCGGCTGGCGCGGATCGCGCGTGTGGGGCTTGCTGACGATCGAACAGGCGGCGCTAGTCGCGCCCGCGCTGGCGATCGGCGTGCTGCTCGGCGGCGCGCTGGCGTATCTGCTGCTGCCGTTTCTCGCCCTGTTCGGCGATGAAACGCTGCGTTTCCCGCTGACGGAGATCGGCGGCTTGCTGCTGGCGCTCGTGATCGGCTTTGCCGTCCTGCTGACCGGCGCTGCAAGCGTGCTGGCGCAGATCAAGGTCGGGCAGGTGCTCCGTTCGGGCGAGGAATAGAATCTAACTTGCCGGGTGTCCGGTGAAAGAGGAAGCAAAACGGATGAACCAACCGTTCGTGCTCTGTGAGAATCTTGTCAAAATCTATAAAGTCGCCGACCTCGAGGTTGTGGCGCTTCAGGGCGTTGATCTGAGTGTCGACGCCGGCGAGATGATGGCGCTGATCGGCCCATCGGGGTCGGGCAAATCGACGCTGATGAATATCCTCGGCGCGCTCGATACGCCGTCGGCGGGACAGGTACACGTCGGCGAGTATAACCTGCTCGAACTCAAGCGGCGGCAGCAGGTGATCTACCGGCGGCAGGTGGTCGGCTTCGTCTGGCAGCAGACGGCGCGCAATCTGCTGCCGTACCTGACGGCGCAGGAGAACGTCGAGCTGCCGATGGCGCTAAACGGCGTTCGCAAACCGGCGCGTCGAGCGCGGGCGCGCGAACTGCTCGCGGCTGTCGGGCTGGATCATCGTTTCGACCACAAGCCGGGACAGTTGAGCGGCGGCGAGCAGCAGCGCGTCGCCATCGCCATTTCGGTTGCCAACAATCCGCGCCTGCTGTTGGCAGACGAGCCGACCGGCGAAGTCGACAGCGAGGCGAGCAACGCCATTTTCGACGCGCTGCGCCTGTTCAACCGCGAGATGGGCGTGACGATCATCATCGTCACCCACGACCGGCAGGTCGCCGGACGCGTCGACCGCGTCGTCAGCATGTTGGACGGACACGCCAGCACCGAGATAGTACGCACGCGCGACGCGGCGGGCATGGCGCTCACCGAAGACGAATACGTGCTGCTCGACCGCGCCGGGCGGATTCAACTGCCGCAGGCGTACATCGATTCGCTCGAAATCAAAGACCGGGTGCGGCTGCACCTGTCGCCGGATCACGTCCGCGTTTACCCCGGACAGGCAGAAGCTGAAGGAGAAGCCGAATGATCGTCCGCGAACGGGTCGAACCCGTGATCCGCGTCCGCGACTTGAAACGCGCCTACCCGATGGGCGAGGGCGAAGTGCTGGCGCTCAAGGGCGTGTCACTTGACATCATGCCGGGACAGATAACGGCGATCGTCGGGCGAAGCGGGTCGGGCAAGACGACGCTTCTCAACCTGCTGGCGGGGCTGGAACGCCCGACGGAAGGCGAAGTCTGGTTTCACGACCGGCGGCTCGATACGCTGTCCGAAGCCGAACTCCTGCAGCTGCGGCAGGAGCGCTTTGGCTTCGTCTTCCAGTCGTTCGGCTTGCTGCCGCTGCTGAGCGCCGCCGAAAACGTCAGCGTGCCGCTGCGCATGCGCGGCATCGCCCGCGCTGAACGCGATCGGCGCGTGCAAGAAGCGCTCCACTGGGTCGGGCTGACCAAGCGCGCCAAGCACCGCCCGTATGAACTGAGCGGCGGCGAACAGCAGCGTGTCGCGCTGGCGCGGGCGCTCGCCGCGCAGCCCGAACTGATCCTTGCCGACGAGCCGACAGGACAGCTCGACAGCACGACCGGGCGGCGCATCCTCGACCTGCTGCGGCGGATCGTGGTTGAGCGCGGCGTGACGATCGTCGTCGTCAGCCACGATCCGCAGGTGATGGAAGAAGCCGATACGGTGTACGAGCTGCGCGACGGCAAACGCATCGACGCGTAACCCTGCCGGATCGCTTGCGACAGAACTTGACGATCGCCAAGCGATCCTGACAGGTATAATGGTCGGGCAAGTCGTAACCGGTAGCCGCCTCATCGAGTTTATATGACACACCCTCTGCACCGTTCCCGCCTGTTCAACAAGCGACTCCTGATTCTGGTCGCGGCGCTGCTGCTGATCGGCGCGGCGCGCACCATGCGTCTGACAACATTCGAGATGCACCATGACGAAGTCTGGTCGGTGTGGCAGACGTTCGGCACGCCCGCCCAGATCGTCGACTGGACGCCGTATGACTGGGCACCGCTCTATTACCTGTCTCTCGGCGCGTGGCGCGCGCTGGTCGGCATCCACCCGATCGTCTTGCGTTTCCTATCGGTCTTGCCGGCGCTGATCACGGCAGCCGTGACCTACCGGATTGGCTTGCGCCTCACCGAGAAATTCGAGGGTGGACTGCTGGTCATGCTGGTGTCGACGGCGCTTGCGTTCACCATCTACCAGAGCGTCATCTTGCGCGGGTACACGCTGCTGATCATGTTCGGCACGCTCGCCTTCTGGCTGATGCTTGGCTATTTCGAGCGTCCGACAGTTCGGCGCGGTGTCGTCCTCGGCGCGGTGCTGGCTGCCATGCTCTACACCCATTTCTCAGCCGCCTTCGCTTTCGCCGCCTTTGGCGCATACACGCTGATCGTCTATCCCCGACGGGTGCTCCGCTGGCTGCTGCCGGCTGCCGTCCTGTTCGTGCTGAATATCCCCCAGCTGCCGAAGCAGAACCAATATCTCTTTTCACAGGCGAATTTCGGCGTGAAAACCGACCCGATCGCCCTGCCGCAAAACCTGTATGTGCTGTTCACCGATTTCTCCGGTGGCGCGGCGTTGATCCTACTGCTCGCCGTTGGAATCGCCGCGCTTGCCCATTTCAGGCATCGCCCCTCATTACGCCGATTCATTGCGCTCAGTGTGTGGGTGCTGATCCCGGTCTGGCTGTACGCCTCTCTGTCTGTGGTGCGGGTATTTACGGATCCGGTTGCGGGTACGTACCTGCCGCGCTACTTCTGGTGGTTGATGCTGCCATTCGCGCTGTGGGTTGGGTGGGGCTTGTCGCGCGCTTCTCGAGGCGTGATCGCCGCTGCCGCTGTCGCGCTGCTCGGCGTCATGTTCTTGCCAATTCCCGAGCGCTATCAGGAAGGCGTGCCTCCGTTCATGACGAACTTTTCGCTGCTGGCGAAAGAGGCGCGGTGGGGCGACGTGCTGGTTATCGAGCCGAGTGTGCCCGATGAAGGCGCTTTCCAGTGGCAGTATTTCACCAATGTTTACCTGCCGAACGGGGTGACAATCGCCGATGCGCCGGGCGACAATCGCCGTGTGTGGTATGTGTCCGTTGATGGCTGGCAAGACCCCGCTCTGTTCGCTCAAATGCAGGCGGAGTACGTACCGGGAAAGTTCTTCGGTCCGTGGGATTTCTTGTTTCGGTTGTACGAAGCGCCACCCAGCCGCGAAGGCATTTTGTTCGACAACGGAATGCGCTTTCACGGCGCGGAGCTGATCGGCATGCCGAACCCGGCAGCGGCGTCATTCCGCGAAGGGGAGACCGCCCGCCTGCGCCTATGGTGGTCGGTCGATGATCCGCCCGAGCTTGATTACAGCGTCGGTGTATACCTATTTGATAACCACTATCAGATGCGCGCGGAGAGCAACAGCGCCCCTGCCGCAGTGGACGCGCCGCCAGAAACCAGCCGCTGGGTCAGCGGGCGCTATTACGTTGAGGAGCGCGAATTCACGCTGCCGTCACAGATTACGACGGCAGTTTACACGTTCTACCTGTCGGTCTATCAGTGGTGGGACGGTCGGCGCGTTGCCGCCGATGGGCTCAATGCGGATATGCTCCTGCCGCTGGCACAGTTCGAACTCAAGACGTGGTGGCTGCCATAGGCTTTCGGTTCGCTTGCAGCGCGCGGAAAATGCCGTATAGTAAGCCCCATTTGCGCTGTAGTTGTTAGCAGCAGATGGGAGACAACATGACAGACATTCGCGTCTTACTGGCAGGGGAGTCGTGGGTTTCGAACAGCACCCACTACAAGGGGTGGGACTTCTTCTCCAGCACGGTTTACGAAGTCGGGACTGAATATCTCGAAAAGGCGCTTGAGGGCAGCGGTATCACGCTTGAGCACATGCCGGGACACGTTGTCCCGACTCGCTTCCCGCTGACGCTTGACGAACTGAATGCTTACAACGTCGTCATTCTGAGCGATGTCGGCGCGAACACGCTGCTCTTGCATCCCGATACGTGGCAGCGCGGCAAGTCCGTTCCCAACCGGCTCAAGCTGCTCAAGGCGTGGGTTGAAGGCGGCGGCGGGCTGGCGATGGCAGGGGGCTATCTTTCGTTTTCAGGTATCTATGCATCCGCTAAATTCTACCGCACGCCGATCGAGGACATCCTGCCGGTTAGCATCCACACGTTCGATGACCGGGTCGAAGTGCCGGAAGGTGTGGAGACCGAAGTCATCAACGCGGCGCACCCGATTCTCGTGGGCGTGGACGGCGAGTTTCCGGCGCTGCTCGGCTACAACGAAACGGTGCTCAAGCCGGACGGCGAGCTGATCCTGAAGACCGGCGATCACCCGCTGCTGGCAGTTCGGTCTGTCGGGCAGGGGCGGACGCTGGCGTGGGCGTCAGACATCGGTCCGCACTGGTGTCCCGTGCCGTTCCTGAGCTGGGACGGCTACGCTCGAATTTGGCGGCAGTCGATCCGCTGGCTGGCGGGGCGGTAGAGAAAAAGCCCCTTCTGTAGACTGCTGGGAGCAGGGACGGGCTGAAGCCCGATCTCTTGAGGGCTTGTCCGGTATACAATCGCGTTCTGCAAGACCTCACCCCGTTTCGCTGTGCTCAACTG